>PUMZ01000095.1 GCA_003551565.1 Candidatus Brocadiaceae bacterium
CGGCGGGCGCGGGTTGTTCCGTTCCTGTTTTTTTCATCGCCCGTACATTGCCGCTTTGACACGCGCCACCCGCGTTTTCGACAATGTGGCACACAACTCCGGAAGCCTGCTCTGCCTTCAAAAACACCTTACAGAATTGAAACAAGAAGGGACCGGTGGGTATGGTTCCTTATTTGTTTCCTCTCCTTTGCTCTTGGTACGATAATTGCGTGATTATCAGTAAATCTTCAGTTTGCTGCATTTTTGCTAAAAGGAGGAAGATCATGTTCAAGTCAGGACCTTTTTTTGTGATGATTGTGCTCAGCATAACGGCCGGGAGCATGGCATACGCTCAGGCATCCGAACGGGCTTTGGACGGATTCGGCATCGGTTTTACGGTTGGCGAACCAACAGGGTTGAGTATGAAGCAATGGATTACCGACCAGACCGCCATCACCGGAGGTGTTGGCTGGGCATTCTATAGAAAGGACAGTTTGCACGTGCACGCCGATCACATCTGGCACGTTTTTAAGATGCTCCCTCCTGAGGAGGTTCCCGATGTGGATGCGTTTTTCAGCCCGTACTTCGGCATCGGCGTGCGGGGGAGACTGAGAAGCGGGGATTCCCGGGCGGGTGTTCGTGTCCCGGGTGGTCTATCCTACATTCCGCCGCGCGTTCCGATGGAAGCGTTTTTTGAAATCGTGCCCATTATGGATGTGGCTCCGGAAGCTAAGTTCAGGATGAATGCGGCACTGGGCGCAAGATTCTTCTTCTGATCCGCACGAATTCCAATCCACTGCCGGGGAAACAGCGAGAGATCAGTGTTCGTCAGTCCGGATCCGGTGCCTGGCCCTCCGCGTGTCCCAAAGCATGGGCGATGCGAATGGCAACAATCACGCCAAACGCCGCCACGAGGGCCATCCAGTAGTACTTCAAAGCGGTCTCCCCCAGTACCTCGCCGATCGAGAAACTGTGCAGGAAAACAAGAAGCGGTACCACATACGTGCTCAAATGGATTTTGTACCATGGCGCCCGGCCGATCCGGGTGCGGAGCAGGGTGCTGGTGAGCACCACAACCGAAGGATCGCAAAGCTCAGAATACCCGCAAGCACCATCCAGCTGAAGAAAGACCCGGATCCAACAACCAGGGATTGGACTCCCCCGCCCATACATAGCTCGATGTAATAAACACCGCATGCAGCGCCACCAGCCCCAGTCCTGCGGTGCCGACCGTTTTGTGGAGGGCGAAACCCCATCCCAGATCCGGTATCAGCTTTGACCTGAGGGGGCGGAACCCCAGCATAAACTGCCACATAAGCAGTACCGTGCATGCCATGGCGCCCGTCTTTCCAAGAACCATGGAGATCCATCGCTTCAGGTCCAGCTCCGTATAATCAAGAAAAAACAGCGGAACACCTGCGCTGGCAACGATCACTGCAGTGACGATCCATTTTCTATAACGTGTTTTGCCTGCCATGAACACCGTTCCTGATCAGAGCTTGCTTTCTCTTGTATGTTACCCTTTCGCCAAAACAAGCAAGCATTTTTGTCGTTATTTTAGTTTTTAAGACTCCGCCCGATGTCTCTGCCGGCGGCACGGCATTTCTTCAGGTCTTCCGCCGCAGGCTGCCACTTGCAGCGCAGTCCCTCATCCTCCACCCTGATTCCGGCCTCTTCGAGGTTGTGCCTGATTATGCCGACGCCCTCGCCGCTCCAGCCGTAGGAACCGAAGGCGAAGCCGCTTTTGTTTTTAAATTTAAGGGCCTTCAGAGACGTCAAAAGCGCACTGACCGCTGGCAGCACCTCGCCGTTTGCGGTGGGAGAACCCACCGCTATGAAGGCCGATCTGAAAACCTCAACCAGAGCATCATTCAGATCGGATACGGCGATATCAATCAATTTAAAGGGGATGTCGTTTTCTGCCAGCCCGTCGCCAATGGCCTCGGCCATCCTGCGGGTGGCCTCCCACATGGTATCATAGAGCAACACCGCCCTTTCTTCCGGTTCCTGCGCAGCCCACTGCCGGTATTTTTCCACGATCTGGAGCGGCTCTTCACGCCAGAGAACCCCGTGACTGGGGGCGATCATCTCCACCGGCAACCCGAGCTCCAGCACCTCGTCGATTTTAGCGGTCACCTGCGAGCTGAACGGCGTGAGTATGTTGACGTAATACTTCAATGCTTCCTGATAAAGCTCACACTGATCCACCTGGTCGTTGAAACGAAAACCCGTGGCATAATGCTGTCCGAAAGCGTCGTTCGGCATCAGGATTTTCTTTTCCGCGAGATACGTAAACATGCTGTCGGGCCAGTGGAGCATGGGGGCGCCGATAAAATGCAGCGTCTCGTCCCCGATCCCGATGCTGTCCCCGGTCGATACCGTCTGGAAGTTCCAGTCCCTGTGGAAGTGTCCCCTGATATTTTTCTCGCCCATCTTCGAGCATATGACGGTTGCCCCGGGCGAATAACGGAGCACCTCCCCCAGCGCCCCGGAATGGTCGGTCTCCGCGTGGTTTGCCACCACGATGTCGATCTCGGAGGGGTCAATGACCTCGGAGATGTTTTCGATCAGCCTCTCCTTGAAAGGGTCCCAGACTGTATCGACCAGCACGTTCTTATCATCGCGGATGAGGTATGCATTGTATGTGGATCCACGGTGCGTGGAAAGCTCGTGCCCGTGAAAACTTCTCAGGTCCCAGTCAACAACACCAACCCAGTAGACGTCTTCAGCTATCTGCTCAACCATTTTCCGCACCTCCTTGTCGTGAACGCTTCATAGTGTCAAAAAACGCTTGCCGCTTTTAATTCGTAACATCTACAGCGAGATTCTCTATCTTCTCCGGGGCCTCCCAGACGATCCGCCAGTTTCCACCGCGGTCGGAACTCCGGTACAACCTGTTGTCGACCGCAGCCCAGGCCATGCCGTTCGCACCAAAAGCGACCCTGTGGGTGTTGATGTTGTCTTTTGTATGCTGCGGGAAACCAGCGGTCACATGGTTCCAGTTGCAACCGGCATCGTCCGTGCGGAACAGCCTGCCTCGGACGTCGTCGCCATGAGGACCTTCGCTGACGGAGGCAAGCAAGCAATCGGGGTCTTCCGGATGGACGGTTATCGCACGCCCGTAGGAAACATCGTGCGGAAAGGGGCGATGCTGCCAGGATTCGCCTCTATCGGGGCTTATCCAGACCGCATCGGCCGTGTTCGCATAGACCCGGTTGGGGGAGGCGGGGGTGGTGTTGACCTGATGAACGTCCTGATGGAGCACAGGCCTGACCGGTTCCCACATGAGGCCCCCATCATAAGAGCGCATGATGCTTCCCACATGGATATCGGCATAGACCGTATGATCCCCGGCCAAAGCCAGGCTCCGTACGGCCGGCGGGCCGCCCCAGGGGGTGAACCAATCCTTCCGGCACTCCAATCGGTCAAAAGAATCCATTCCTGCCGGCCTGTCGTCGTCGGCGCCCAGGCGATAGATCCGAGGCGGTTCGGTTCCGATGATCAGCGGGTCGGCATCAGAGCCGGCGAGCTTCAGGGAGCTGACTTGCTCCTCGATGCCATGGTCGATATCCTCCCACTCCATACCCTTTCGCCACATACGGATGTACCCATTCGCCGTTGCCGCCGCGCACACCGGTCCGATTTCATCAACGGCCAGAATAGTCTCTTCCTCCAGCCAGAGCTGCGGTTCCCATTCTTTTTCGCCTTCAATGGTATGGTACAATCGTGATTCGGTCGCTATGAGCATCGGGATGGCCTCGGAGTTATAGAACGGCTGCCGTTGTTTTTCTCATACGCAGCCGCAGGGAAACCATTATCAACGGGCGCCGGGAAAAAGTGTTTTCAAGTGTGGTTCGCAGAGCAGAGGCTTCTTTCATAAACCATTCCCTTCGCCAAACGGTACTTGTTCGGGGGTTTTTATATACGGTAAATGTGCGGTCCGAAATCCGCTTCATAGAAGGGCGACACCATTCGGCCCGGTGCAACAAGAGCGTCCACTTTCTCAAGGTCCTTTGCGGTTATCTCAACGTTCAATGCCCCCAGATTGTCCTCGAGCTGTTCCATCGTTCGCGGACCTATGATCGGGGAGGTGATGCCGGGCTGTTGCATGCACCATGCCAGGGCGAACTGGGCCATTGTGCATCCTCTGTCTTCCACCCACGATTCCAGTCCTTCGGTGACGTAAAAGATATGTTCGTTGTAGCGGTCGCTGTCTTCTTTACCCGAAAAACGTGACCCCTCGGGGGCTTGTTCACCGCGTTTGTACTTGCCGGTAAGGAGTCCGCCGGCGAGGGGGCTCCAGGGAATCAGCCCATACCCGTAGGTGCGGGCCATGGGGATCAGTTCCCTTTCGATCCGCCGGTCCAGTAGGTTATAAGGCGGCTGTTCGGTTACAAACCGATTCATCCCGAGCTCGCGGCTAACCTGCTGAGCCTCCACACACTGCCAGGCCGCAAACGTGCTGGTGCCGGCATACCGGACCTTGCCGGCCCGGATCAGGTCGTCCAGCGCCCGCAATGTTTCGTCAATGGGTATATCGGATTGCGGGCGGTGGATCTGATACAGGTCGATCCAGTCGGTTTGCAGGCGTCGGAGGCTGGCCTCGCATTGCTCGGTGATATGGCGGCGGCTGTTGCCCCTGTCATTGGGGCCCTCTCCCATTCTGCCATGAACCTTTGTTGCCAGCACGACAGAGTCCCGCCGCCCGTTGCGTTGTAGCGCTTCGCCGGTGACTTTTTCGCTTTCCCCGCGGCTGTAGACATTGGCGGTATCGATAAAATTAATACCGGCATCGATCGCCCGATCGATCATGTCGCAGGAATCTTCTAAATTGGTTCTCCCACCAAACATCATGCACCCCAGGCATAGCGGGCTGACTTTCACTCCGGTCCTTCCCAGGTTACGGTAATCCATCATTTTCACCTCTCAGAGTTTCTGGTTTGCTTCCCTCACGCAACAATTTCGTCACCTTCGACGGCGGCAAACGCGGCGATGTCAGGACAATGGCACGGAGATGAGACGCCGCCCACGGCAGCATCCGTCCATACCGGCGCTGCAAGCGCTTAACGAACGGGGTCGATCCGATACAAGGCTCCATCCGCATGATCGGTCAGGACATAAATGTTGCCGTCCGGCCCCTCACGCACGTCGCGGATGCGTCCGAGTGCACCCAGCAGCAGTTCTTCGTCATGAACGACTTCATACTGTCCGTCATAGGTCCCGATGACCAGGCGCCGTATTCGTTCGCTGAGGAGTCCACCCGCAAGCAGGTTTCCGTTCCAACGATTGAACCTGCCGGTGGTCACCATGGCCAGCCCGGAAGGCGGATGGGTCGGCCCGAAATCATAAACAGGTTCGGCAATCCCTTCCATGCGCCGGGCATCCGCATGGGGAAACTGCTCCTGTGTCCCATAGTCCCGCCCCCGGGTAACCACAGGCCACCCATAGTTTTTGCCGGGCTCGATCAGGTGAAGCAGGTCCCCGCCGCGCGGTCCGTGTTCGGTGGCCCAGATATCATCCGTTTCCGGATCAACCAGAAGGCCCTGTATATTTCTACTGCCGTAGGAGTATATTTCGTCCAGCACCTCTTCATCTTCGACAAAAGGGTTATCGTCCGGAACCGAACCGTCTTCATGCAAACGCAGAACCGATCCGGCATGATCGCCCGCGTCCTGAGCCCGGAGCGGATCCGGGCCACGGTCGCCGATGCTCACCAGCAATGTGCCGTCGCCCAGCCATGCTATTCGCGATCCGTAATGGCGGCCGGGGCGCGAGTACCGGTTCTGCACGAACAGTTCTTCGGTATCAGCAAGATGTTCTCCTTCGATCCGGCCACGAACAAGGGCGAGGGCGGTATTGCCTTCATCGTTGGGTTTTGAATACGTCAGGTAAATCCAACCGTTATCAGCATATTGCGGGTGGAGAGAGACCTCCAGCAACCCTCCCTGTCCTCTTGCCAAAATATCGGGCAGGCCGGTAATCCGCGTTTTTTCACCCTCCTCCACAAACAACAAACGTCCGGGACGTTCCGTAATCAGCTTGCCCCCTTCCGGGAGGAAAGCCAGCGACCAGGGATGCTCCAGGTCCTCAACGATCCGCTCGACACTTATCTGCTGATACTCCGTATCGAATTGCCGGGCCTCCCAATCCCCTTGCCGGTCCTGCGCGTTGCAGGCCAGGGGGAAGAAAAGGACACACGCTATCACGAACATGGTGGCAGGATGCCTTGTCATCGCTCATCACCTCCTTTCCAAACCAAAACTCGGGCTTTCAAAAAGAACCCGATGGTTTCCGCCCATTTATAACCAGTGTAATAGCAAAAGCCGGAAATATCAACGCTTTTTTTTAGCCTGAATATTGCGGGTACTCCAGCAAGCGCCGACGCTTCTTGGGGGGGAACACTCCATTGAAGGTTCTTATTTTTTCGCAAACGGAAGCAGGGGTACTCCAGTCAACTTGACCCTGCGCCTCCTGCTGCACTATAATCTCTTAGAATGAATTGATTTAATCATCATGCGGATCACAAGACACTGTCCGGAGTTGTCGATGGTGGTCCTTCCAGGCGCATCCATCAGGCCTCTGGAGGAACGGAAAAGTTGATCGGCCGGGCGCCGCCTGCAACACCGGCTCTTAAAGAAGGCGGAATGGAGAAAAAACGATGAATATGGCGAAAGATGTCAAAAAATTTGGGAAAGCAAAGGGCGCTGACCTTGTAGGCATTGCATCGATGGACAGGTTTGAAGGCGCCCCGCGGCAAATGGATCCGCGCCACATTTTCCCGGATGCAAAAGCCATGATCGTGTGCGCCCTCAGAATACCGAGAGGAACGCTGCTCGGGATCGAAGAGGGAACTTTTTTCACGTCATACTCGATGATGGGCTACGCAGGCATAAATTTCGTATCCATGCCGATGGTACTCTGGGGAATTACAGCGCACATCGAGGATCAGGGATATGATGCCGTTCCCATTGCCAACCACTTCCCATGGTCCGGGATCAGTAATGATCACGGCGGGGAAAGGACCGGCTGGAGCCGGCCTGTTGCGCCCGATAAACCCGCCCCCGATGTTTTTATACCCTTGCGCATAGCAGCCTTTGCCGCCGGGCTCGGGCAGATAGGGTACAGCAAAGTTTTTTTGACCCCCGAATTCGGGCCGCGCCAGAGATTCGGAGTCATCCTGACCAATGCCCCCCTTGAGCCGGATCCAATCTTCGAAGGCGAATTATGCGACCGTTGTATGCTTTGCGTCAAGGATTGCACGGGCGATGCGATAAGTGCCACCGAAACCGAAAAAATTACTGTAGCAGGGCAAGACGTTGAATGGGGCAAGCTCGACGAACGCAGGTGCCGGTTGGCGTTCAGCGGTGGAAATCCGGAAGCTAACCCTTTCTACCGTGACAGAACACCGGAGAACATCATCTGGCATGGAGAGGCGTGGGAAGGGGCCAGGGGCTGCATAAGGGCGTGCATGATCCACCTTGAAGAAAAGGGAGTGCTGAAAAACAAATTTGAACGGCCATTCCGCACACGCAAGCCCTGGCGGCTGCAGAATGACTGGAAGAAGGACATACCGGAGACAGCGCCCCGGCTCGGCCCGTCACCGGAACATGGAAAACGGTAAGAGCAAGGCGGCCGCTTCCAGGGGATGCAATTTCCCGTATTTTCGGGGCCTTTACCTGCAGGTTATTATGTCGACCGGATAACATAATCAAATTCCGGCTGTTATAAAAGGCCTCCGGGCTGTAAAATTGTGGTTGACAGACCCCAAAGGAGCGGTTTAATTTCCGCAAATCAGGAAAACGGATGAGTCAAGTCCACATTGTGGACTAGGAGCGTGGCCGAAAAGCCCACCCTTGTGTGCACGCAGCGCAAGTGCCGTTTGCGGAGCGTCAGCGGAGCTTTGGAGTGAGCCCCTTCAAGGGCTCAGGAGTCCGGAAAATGCCACGCTA
>PUMZ01000119.1 GCA_003551565.1 Candidatus Brocadiaceae bacterium
CGGCAGGCAGGCTTGAAAGCGTCCACTACGAGCCGGGTTTTCGGCCACGCTGCCAGCCCCCCCGGATCGCAATGAGACTCCCCCGGCAGAATCCTGGCGCCTGACGTTCTGCGAACAGACCGCACCCGGATCAAAAGCCGCCTCCTCACCCGACCCCCTTGCAACAGTTCGGCCCGCGGCGCCCGCCTCCTGCAAGCACCCCGGACAACACGGCCCGGCAATGTTCATTGCACCTGCCCGGCTCTTCCTTTATAATGACATATCATTCATTATTGTGGAATTTTCCGGGTGGTTTTCATGGTTCAATCCGTCGCACGGGCAATCGATATACTGGAAGCTCTCGGGCAAGCCGGGGAAGGTATACGCCTGAGCGATATCGCAGAAATGACCGGGCTCAGGAACAATACCGCACATAATCTTCTCAAGACCCTGGTGGCACGCGGTTATGCGGAAAAATCCGGGCGCGGGCCGGTGTACGGTCTCGGAGAGGAGGCCTTGAAGCTGGCCTATGCCGGTGAAAACAACAGTGTGGTGCGGGAGGCGGCAGCGTTCACCAGGTCGTTATGTTCTGACTGTGCGGAAGCGACATGGGTGTTTTCCCAGCAGATAGGCGGCAGCGTGGTGGTGCGGCTGCGTATGAGCCCGGACAAACCGCGATTGTTACAGAAACCCCATGGTGTGCTTTTTCCCCCTTATGCGACAGCAAGCGGGCTGACCTTTTTGGCCTTTTCACCGGAGGAAGATGCGATGAAGATACGTCAGCAGTCGCCCTTTTATGAGCAAGCGGTGAATCTCTGGGGTACTCCCGGGAAATTGGACAAGTTTCTCGTTGACGCGCGCAAGAAAGGTTTTGTCATACCACCTTTTACCGATCAGGGAATGTTCAAAGCTGCCGTGCCGGTCTTTGACCGCGGGGGTCTGGCCCGTTTTGCGCTCGGAGCTTCGCTGCCGGCCGGCCATGCGTTCAACAATAAAGACCGCGTAGTGGCTGCCATGCGCGGGGCGGCAGATAACTTGTCCGGGTCACTAAAGTCCAATTCTTTTCAACAACGAATGTGAAAAGGATTAGCAGAACGCCAACGACAAGCGGCTACGGCAAAAGACCTGGTATTTTACGTACATCGGCAATTTTCTGTCGATGTGGAAAACTAAAGGCCTGAACACCCCTTACAGAAGGAGACAGCGTAACAATGGATGAAAGGAAGAAGATACAGCGTGAGATGGGACAGACGGATATGGACCACGATCCTGTGGAAGCAGCGGAAGGCGTCAAGCGCCAGGCCCTGGCACTCGGCGCCGATTCGGTCGGCATCGGCAGCATCGACCGGTGGAAGGATGCGCCGACGCAGATGGATCCCAGGCAAATCATGCCGGAATGCAAGAGCATTATAGCTATGGCTTTTCGCGTCATGCGGGGCAGTATGCGCGGTATCGAAGAAGGAACCTATTTCAGCAATTACAGCGCTATGGGCTACGGCGGCATCACCTACCTGTACATGCCCATGACTGTGATCAATCTCTGCAAATATATAGAAGACCGTGGATATGAAGCGGTGCCGATGGGACACCAGAGCGACTGGCGCAGTGTTGACGCCTGGTACAGCGAGGGCGGCGGTCGGCTCAAGCCAGATTTCAGCAGGCCGGTCGCTCCGGGGCGCGCCGCACCGGATGTTATGATCCACCTGCGCTTTGCCTCCTATCTCTGTGGACTCGGCGAGATTGGATACAGCTATATGCTGCTCACGCCCGAGTTCGGCCCCCGGAACCGGCTCGGCGTTATCCTGACAGATGTCGAACTGGCCCCCGACCCGATATACGACGGTCCGCAGCTGTGCAACAGGTGTATGGCGTGCGTCAAGGACTGCCCAACCGGCGCAATAAGCGGCGAGGAAACCGTTAAAGTTGACCTGGCCGGCAACGAGGTCGAGTTTGCCAAAATCGATTGCGACGCCTGCAACAAGGGTTTCCGAGGCGCCGAAAAGGCCGATTGCGAGCTGCCCGAAGACCGGCAGTATATGAGTGAAGATACCCGACCCGGGTGGTGGAGTCCGTTTTATAAAAAACCGAAAAACCTCTACAATACAGGCCAGGCCGTCGGGGGAGCGCGCGGCTGCACCAGAGCATGCATGATTCAACTGGAAAAACGGGGCGTTCTGCGCAATAAATTCAAGGACGAGTTCCGGCGCCGGAAGCCCTGGAAAGTTGACTGGTCATCGGAACCGCAGTATCCTCAAGATGTTGCTATGCCGGGGGAAAGTGTCTACGGGGACGGAAGGAAAACGGATGCCGGGGATGATGTCGATTAACCATGTTGAACAGATTTGCCGGACAGTTGAAAGAATAACTTTCCGGATTGAAGTGTCTTATGATTTCGAAGATCATCGGGAGATGCAATCGCGCATTTCTTATAAGGAACAATGTTATGGAAATCGCACCCAATTTGCAGATACTGCCAATGAAAATCGTTCTGCGCCGACTTTCAATGGCTTTGGCTGTCGTGCTGTCCCTTGCCCTGGCGCCGCGGGCAACCGGCGGGAGCCTGGAGATATGGAACCATCCGGTCATGGTCGATGCGGCGCAGTTCGAGCCGGACGGATCGCTGGAGCCCATGCACATCGCTGCAACGCGCAACAGTGCATTCTCCGCGGCCGTCATGCTCCGGGCCGGGGAGCCGGTCACCGGTCTTGAGACCACCGTCAGCGACCTGACCGGCGACGGAGGCGACCGCATCGCCGCCGAGCATGTGCAGGTGCGCTACCTTGACCGCTGGCGCGGTACCTACCTGCGCTTTAGGCCGCCTCGCCAGGAGGTTCTGCTCAACAACCCGCCGAACGATCGCAACCGCCTGGGCGTCAGGGTGACGGTGAACGTTCCCGCGGACGCGGCCGCCGGCGCCTACGAAGGTGAGCTGACGATCCGAGCCGACGGCCACGCCGAGCGCCACGTTGCGTTGCAGGTAGACGTCTCCGCCTGGCACATGCCCGACACCCAGGATTTCACTACCTGGATTGATATGATCCAGAGCCCGGACACGCTGGCGCTGGAATATGACCTGGAGATGTGGTCCGAGGAGCACTGGGAGATGATCGCCCGGAGCATGGAATTGATCGGTTCGACGGGAAGCCGGATCGTCTACATTCCCCTGTTGAGCGAGACGAACCTGGGCAACGCCCAGTCGATGGTCCTCTGGATTGAACGTGATGATGGCTCGTGGGAGCAGGACTACGCGATCATGGACCGCTACCTTGATCTGGCCGAGGAGCACATGGGCACGCCGAAGATGGTCGTGTTCTACACCTGGGACGCGTTCCTGCACGACCGCGACGAGCGTCCCGAGATCGACCCGGACGCAACCGAATATCAGCAACGCCAGCAGCGTCGCGCCGTGCAGCGGTGGGAGCGGCTTCAAAAGGGGCTGTCGGTGACAGTGCGTGACCCGGAAACGGGCGAGCCGGCTCCCGGACACCTGCCGCTGTACACCGAGCCCGAGGGCAAAGAACTCTGGCGGCCGGTGTGGGAGAATATTCGCGAGCGCATGCAACGGCGCGGGCTCGAGGGCGCCATGGTGCTGGGCATGATCACCGACCAGGAACCCTCGCGCGAGCAGGCCGAGGCACTGGCGTCGCTGAGCGGCGACCTTCCGTGGATCGCCCACCGCCACCCGGCGCGCCTCCGCGGGCTGGATCCGGTCAACAACCGCCAGCTCCGCGACGTTGCCGACGTTGTCTACGAGGCGCACGTCTATCACCATCGCTTCCAGGTCAACCCCGCCGAGCATGAGCGGCTGCACGGCTGGAAGGTGCCGGAGCTGCGCGCCTACTTCGGACGCAACGGCGTACCCAACGAGGGCATCACCCTCATGCGCGTTCTGCCCGAAATGAACATCACCGGCGAGCAGCGCGGCCTGGGGCGGCTCGGCGCCGACTACTGGCTGGTGCTCGAAGACGCCCGCGGCCGGCGCCGCAACGCCGTCTATGCCCGCTACCCCGCCAACCGGTGGCGCAACCTCGACATCGAGTGCTGGCTGCTGGCGCCCGGGCCCGACGGCCCCGTCTCCACCGCACGCCTTGAGAACATGCGCGAAGGCGTTCAGGAGACCGAGGCGCGCATCTTTATCGAGAAAATCCTGCTCGACGACAGCCGCCGGCAGATCATCGGCGAGGAGCTCGCCGAGCGCGCCTGGACCATGCTCGACGAGCGCCAGCGCGCCCTCTGGGAGGCCGTCTGGCCCAACCCGGAACACCTGGACCAGCTCGGCACCCTCGGCGACCACGGCCATGCCCGCCACCCGCATGAAGGCATCTGGCAGGCCATGGGCCCCGCCGGCATCAGCCGGCCCGGCTACTGGTCGGGGGAGTTTCGCCGGAAACGCGAACATATGGCCCGCGAAGGCGAAATCTGGTTCGCCGAATCGGGCTGGATCGAGCGCAACGCGCGGCTTTTCGAGGTCGCTGCGGAGATACAGGAGCGCCTGCAGTAAGAATCCGGGCGCCCTTTCATACGATCGTGTTCTCGGTGGAAAAATTGTGTGCTGAACACATACGAAAAAACGTGTCGGTGTTGTTATGTCAATCGTTGACTTCCGACAGAGGAGAGATATCCATGCTTTCGGCGGACAACGTCAAGAAGAAGGCAAAAGCGCTCGGGGCGGACATCGTCAGCATAGGTTCTATAGACCGCTGGGAAGGCGCGCCGCGCCAGATGGACCCGCGCCAGATCATGCCGGAGGCCCGTTCGGTCATCGCCATGGGGTTTCGCGTCATGCGCGGCTCCCTGCGGGGAGTAGAGGAAGGAACGTTTTTCAGCAACTACTCCTCGATGGGCTACGGGGGTCTGAACTGGCTTTACATGCCCATGGTCTCGATCAACCTGGCCAAACACATCGAAGATCGTGGCTTTGAAGCCGTTCCCTACGGCCACTTGAGCCCCTGGCGCGCCATCAACAACGACGGCAGCCTGCGCGATCGCAGCCGGCCTGCGGGGCACGGCAAGGCCGCCCCGGACGTGATGGTGCACCTGCGCATCGCCGCCTTCCTGTGTGGGCTCGGCGAGATCGGATTCAGTAAAATTTTCCTTACACCTCAGTTCGGCCCCCGGCAGCGCATCGGTATCCTCATCACCGAGGCAGAGTTTGAACCGGATCCCATTTACGACGGCCTGCAGCTCTGCGACCGATGCCTGGAATGCGTGAAGGCCTGTCCCATCGGAGCGTTCGATCCACAAAAAACCGTCAAAGTCAATCTGGCTGGCCGAGAGGTGGAGTGGATGGACCTCGACCTTGCCGCATGCGCAATGGCGTTTCGCGGCGCGCAGATCGACGACGATGTGGATGAGGAGGATTCATACGTCAACCACGCGGGCCACAGGACGCGCCCGGGCTGGTGGTCGCCCTTTAAGAAGAAGCCCGGAAACATCTATACGCACGGACAGGCCATCTGCGGCGCGCGCGGGTGCATGCGCGCCTGCATGATCAACCTGGAAGAACGCGGCGTTGTGGAGAACCAATTTGAAAAACCCTTCCGCAGGCGCAAGCCCTGGAGCGTGGACTGGACGGCGGAGCCGCCGGAATCAGAAGACCCCGTGAAAGATTGGACTCCTCAATCGGAGAATATAAAATGAAGTGGGGAATGTGCTGTGGATTGGACAAAATAACGGAAGCCGTGGAGGCAGGCTTTGATTATACCGAGCCACCTGCCAGGAATATCGGCCCTGATGTTCACAATGCGAAAATTACTGAGCTGATGGGAATGGTCGATCAATGCCCGATCCGTCCCGAAGCGTTCAATTGTTTCATACCGGGCGATCTGAAGATCACAGGCCCGGAAGCCGACCTGGAGCGCCTGGTACAGTATGTTGAAACGGTTTTGCCGCGTGCATCAGCCATGGGAGCCCGCCGGATGGTCTTCGGCAGCGGCGGCTCGCGCGGGGTGCCGGAAGGCTTTCCTCATGAAAATGCAATGCGGCAAATAGAAAAATTCCTTCAAGCTATCGATCCGATAGCCGGATCAAACGATATAATAATTGCTATCGAGCCGCTGTGCAGTAAGGAATGCAACATCATCAATCTTGTTCAGGAAGCTCACCGTATCGCGAAAAAACTTCAGCTCACTCATATAGGTTCCCTGGCCGATCTTTATCACATGGGACAGGACCGGGAGCCGTATGAAAACCTCTTCGGGACCGATACACTCCATCACGTTCACATCGCCCATCCCGTGACCCGTCAATGCCCGATGCCGGACGATGGAACGGATTACGCCGGTTTTTTTAAGGCGCTGCGAAGGAATGGTTACGATGCGAGGATATCTTACGAGTGCGGATGGGATGATGTTGCCAAACAAGCGCCGCAAAGCCTGGAATTTTTGCGCAGCGAATGGGAGCAGGTATCATGAAATTTGCCGTCGGCTACCAGCTTGCAGAACAGGATGAAGAATCGTTCGCCGCTGTCGTGAGCGATTATGCCGGGCATGTCGGTGAGGTCTACTTCCCCTGGATCGGCGCTGCGTCCGGACGCGCCGTCCTCGATCAGCGGCGCGGGTATGTGGACTGGACCGCTCAGGAACGCCTCGAAGAAGACCTCAAGGCGTTCCGGGATATGGAGGTGAAGCTCGATTTGCTGATGAACGCCAACTGCTACGGCGGCCGGGCTATCAGCCGCCACCTGCAGGCCGAAGTCGGCTCCGTGCTCGAACACCTCGAAGAGACGGTCGGCGGCGCCGATGTGGTCACCACCACTTCGCACGCCATCGCATATACAATACAACAATATTTCCCCAAAACCGAAGTGCGGGCCAGCGTCAATATGCGTATCGGCACGACCGGGGCCATGGCCCATGTCTCCGACCTGTTCGACAGTTTTTATCTGCAACGCGACCGGCAGCGCGACCTTGAATACGTAAAAAAAGTGAGCCGGTGGTGCAGGAAGCACGGTAAAGGGTTGCTGCTGCTTGCCAACAGCGGTTGCCTGCGGCTGTGTCCCGGACAGATCTTTCACGACAATCTGGTCGCCCATGACGAAGAGGTCGACGAAATGGAGAGGATCGGGGGGTTCAATCCGCACGTTTGCCGACGGCTTTACCGGGATAAAGATCAGTGGGATGCGGTACTGAAATCAACATGGATTCGCCCGGAGGATATTCAGCACTATGAGGGGATCGTGGACGGCGTAAAACTTGCCACCAGAATGCACTCACGTCCGCGTGCGGTGCTGGAAGCCTATACGAGCGGGACCTGGCGGGGGAATTTGCTCGACCTGATGGAGCCTTCATTTTCCAGTGAATTTGCCCCGTACATCATCGATAACTCGCGTTTCCCGGACGATTGGTTTGAAAAAACTTCCCGGTGCCCGGGGGAATGCGGACAGTGCGATTACTGCCGCAACGTGCTGGAAGATGTGCTTGTCAATGTGAACGAAGGGGGCCACCTGTCATAAATAATGCAAGGAGTTGTTCACAAATGAAAAACGTGATACTTGTTGGTGATTCTATTCGCATCGGTTATCAGGATGAAGTCAGAGCGCAGCTCGCCGGACGGGCCGAAGTCCGGACGCCCGAAGAAAACGGCCTCACGTCGGAAAACGTGCTGAAGCATCTCGATGAATGGGTCATCGGACGCAATGCCGATCTGCTGCATATCAACTGCGGGCTGCATGACCTGCGCAGGGAGTTCGGCGCCGGGACGCCGGCCGTCCCGCTGGATGCTTATGCCGATAATATGCGGACAATTATTTCGCGGGTGCGTGATGAGACGGATATGCAAATAGTCTGGGCTTTGACCACGCCGGTCAATCATCTGTGGCACCGCCAGAATAAACCGTTCGACCGCTTTGAGGAGGATGTTGAGGCCTATAACGACGCCGCGCTGAGCGTGGCGAACGCGATTGGGGTAACGGTCAACGATCTGTTCTCGGTGATTACGGCGGCCGGACGCGACGAGCTCCTGCTGCCGGACGGCGTGCATTTCTCGCCGGAGGGATATAAAATGTTGGGCCAAGCCGTCGCGGATTGCATACGGAGGATGCTGTGAACAGCCGGGAGAGAGTTATCAGATCGATCGAGTTCACCGGCCCCGACCGCCTGCCGATGGATAAGGGCGAATGGGTGGATATCGCGGGAGTAGGTTACCGCCCGGCCGCGGATTTCCAGCCGGAAACGCCCGGCTTGAACGAGTGGGGGTATGCCTTCACCTCGCTGAATGAAACCGACGGCGACCAGGGACAGGTTCTGCAGCATCCTCTGGGGAATTGGGAGAATTTTGCGCATTATCGTTTTCCCAACCCCGATGCGCCGGGACGATTCACCGGTTTGGTGGATAGGATAGAGCAACTGCATGATGAAGGCCTTTTTGTCCGGGCGGCGCTCGGAAAAGGTCCCATGCACCTTTTGGATGATTTAAGAGGGTTCGAGGCCTATCTCATGGATCTGATGACGGAGCCGGAGCGGATCGAATTGCTGCTGGACGGTATTTTTCGGTTCCTGAACGGTCTTGCTGAAAAAGTCGGTAAGCTCGGTGCGGATGGCATGCATATTGCCGATGACCAGGCGATGCAGACCGGGCCGATTTTCTCGATGGATATCTGGCGCGAACTTTTTAAGCCAAGATACCGCGAATTCTGCGACCTGGCCCATGAACTCGGCTGTAAGGTTTTCATGCATACCTGCGGCGATCTGAGCGAGCATCTGTGCGAACTGGTGGATGCCGGTGTTGACGTCATCGATAACAAACAGCCGGCGCTGTGGATGGACAGTCCCGCTGTCGATGACGTGCGCGAAAGAGTATGTTCCTCAACCTGCATCGACATCCAGTCGATCATGCCCTCGATCGGCATCGGAGAGATCAAGGAGGAAGTCGGGAGACTGGTGCAGCGCCTTTCCACGCCCCGGGGCGGTTTTATCGGCACGTTCTACGGCAAGCCGGACCTGTCAATACCGCCGGAGAAAAACGCCGAGATGGTCGAAGCTATGGAACACTTCCGTTATTAAACGTTCACGGTTCCATCCGGTTTATATCGGTGAACCGATCGTAATCGCGGTCATAAGTATAAATGTCGGAGTTTTTCTCCGCGGCGAGAGCCGCATGGTACGCATCGGCAAAGTCAACGTTATGTTTGCTGTACCGCAAAACAGTATCGGTCAGAACATCTCTGCCGGTGAAAGTTACCCCGTCCGTGTTGAGCAGAGCCATGAGTTTTGCAGCAATTTCAGATCTGGGAAGCCGGTAATACGATTCGAGCGTCCAGGCGATTTCAGCCATGCATACGTCGCTGACAAACAGGGACAGCTCACCTTCGGCGGCGCGCCGAAAAAGGTCAATGGCTCGCCGGGATTGTTCCGGATCGTCCCGGGTCAGGATGCGGAGGATGATATTTGTATCGATAACGTATACCATAGTCAATGCTCCGCGCGCTCTGCTACAGAGGATTTCACCTGTTCTCGAACAGTTTTGAAATCCTCAGGACTTTCCCGTGGCTTGACTGATCCAATATGGTCGAATATGTCGCCACCCATAGGGCGGATAACAACGGCGTCTTCCTTGATCTCATACAGCAGGTGGTCCCCGGCGTCGAGTTTCATGGCCTTGCGGACACCCTGGGGGATGGTCGTCTGCCCCTTACTGCTGATCTTAGATATGAGCATTTTATTTACCTTGAGTTGAAGTAAGGATGAATATATTGGCTTTACTTTATGATATATCAAAGAGCTTTCAATGTCAAGTACGTTTTTTTTTAAGTAAGAATGACGCACGTAACAATGATTACATCCCAACACATTTTTGAAGGTAAGGCGCCGCATATGCTGTACTGGACGCTTCCGGGCGGTTTTGACAATTACAATCAGCCGTCATCCGATGATTTCATCATCTGGGGACGCCTCAGCGCGCAGTTGTTCATCAATAGAGGGAAAAATGCGATATTGAATACTCTGAAAGAAATGATACCCGAACGGCTCACCCACACGCCATTCGCACTGATGATCACCACCGACGAGATGCAGCCGGCCGAGCGAGATATCTATGTGCTAATGGAGGCTTTAAATGATTTGAACAAGCAGTATAGTTGAACACTGCTACTTATCTGGTGGGATACTGTCCTTGTCTTGCATTTCGAGCAGTCGTACATCCTCGATATCGACATCGCGTCCCGTTGAGCGTTTTGAAAGAATAAGGTCGTGTTTGGATAAGACGAATATCTTTGAGTCCTGATAAGTGACTGTTGTGCGGCGTGCCCAGACTTCTGAGAAAACAATGCCGGGAAATGAGTTCGATACCTGAACTTTAACAGGGAAGTAAAATATCATGCGACGCCCAAATCTTTTGTTTCTCTATACCGACGAGCAGCGTTTTGATACACTGAAGGCTTACGGCAACCACGCGATCGATATGCCGAACCTCGACGCCCTCGCCGGCCAATCGTGTGTTTTTGAGCGTGCCTACATCACCCAGCCCGTCTGCACGCCCTCGCGCAGCAGCATCCTCACGGGGCTTTATCCCCATACCAACGGATGCGCGACCAACAACATCCCGCTCGACGATGATATCCCATGTCTGCCGGAGATGCTTCCCCGGCAATATGAAACCGGGCATTTCGGCAAATGGCACCTGGGCGACGAACTGTTCCCGCAGCACGGCTTCAATCACTGGGTGGGCATCGAAGACCAGTATAACAAATATTTTCGCCCGGGACGTGACAAAAACAAGGTGTCTGAATACTCACAATGGCTTATTGAAAAAGGGTATAACCCTGAGAACGGCCGGTCCTTCTCACGCGGAGAGGCCGCCCGCCTTCCGGAACAGTTCAGCAAACCCGCCTTCCTCGCCGAACAGGCCGGCCAGTTCATCCGCAATCAACGCGGCAACCCGTTCTGTCTTTTCGTAAACTTTCTGGAGCCCCATATGCCGTTCACCGGCCCCCGGGACAATCAGTACGATCCTTCCGAGATCCTCCTGCCGGAGAATTTCGAGCACCCGCCGACGAAGAACAACCACCTGAAACACAGGCTGTTTCACAAATATTATACCGGAGGGAAAAAATTCGGCACCCGCTCCGGCGATCCCGCGTCCATGCGCCGGTTGATCGCGCGCTACCTGGGGCTCTGCAGCCAGGTTGATGCGCATTGCGGCGCCATACTCGATACACTCAGAGACTGCGGATTGTGGGACGATACAATCGTCGTGTTCACGTCCGACCACGGCGACATGATGGGCTCGCACCAGATCATCGCCAAGTGCGTGATGTACGAAGAAGCAGTGCGCGTGCCGCTCCTGGTCAAACCGGCAGGCGCCGGGGGAGGCTCGCGCATACAATCGCCCGTCAGCCAGGTCGATCTGGCGCCCACGCTGCTGGAGATGATGGGAGAGGAGGCACCCGGCCATCTCCAGGGCCGGAGCCTGGCCGGCGCGATCGGCGCCCGCACAGAGCCGGAACCCCGGGACATGCTCATCGAGTGGAACGGCCACAACAACGGATTGGCGGGAGAATCTCCGGACAACATTGACTTCCCGGCCGATCTGCTGCGGATGGCGCCGCGGGGGCAAATCGTGGAATCCATCACCGACCCCCTGCGCACAATCATCTCCGGCAACGGGCGGTGGAAGCTGAACTTCTCGCCGGCCCTGGGCCAACACGAGCTGTATGATCTGCAGACGGACCCGTACGAGCGCCGGAACTTGTTCGGCGATCCGGCGATGCGCACCAAAGCGGCGGCACTGGCCGGACGTCTCCGGAAAAGGCAGGCAGATACGGGCGACCACATAGAGTGTTCCGGACTCCAATCAATTTAAGGACCGCCAATATTTTTACGATCAGTTTAGCCCGCATACTTCATAAACCAAAGACAAAAGTTAACATAAAGGATGTAACAACAGCATGATGAGTCGCTTTCTTAAGGGTTTCAGATTCTTCAGTGTGTATCTGCGCCGGACAAACGGCGGTTGACCTGCCTGCTGCAGGCAGGCCCTGTTGGCGCGTCCTCAGCGGCACCCACTTTTTCGAAAAAAGTGGGACAAAAACTTTATTTTCATCTGGTTTTTACTGTTATCATATTTTTGAGTAAATAGTTAAGGTTTTTGATAAGTTTTTTTCCTAAAAAAGCGTCTTCACTTCGCGTATATGAATACTGCGGCGCTTGCTTTCTGCCGCATCTGCACCGCGGAGAACGCGTTAAATAAGCGGGGTAGACAGGATTATCACTTTTCACGCTTCAGGTTGTAAAATGCAATCGGGGAATTTGCGCTCGGCCGGATCCCGGGCGAAGGTCAACGGAGGGACGGATCATTTGTAATGCGCGCTTGATTCTGTTACGGTTATTTTTCACCGGCAGGCGAACCCCGGGTATGGTTTGCCCCGGCTTCCGCCGCCGGACGAAAAGGGACCTTTGAGGAGGATATGAAGATGATTACCAAAGCTTTTTGTTCCATTGCCTTTCGTGACGAACCCATTGAAAAGATCATCCCCGCTCTGGCATCCATCGGCTACGATGCCGTCGAGGCGTGGGGGGGGCATGTTGAAGGGAAATCTCGGGATGAACTGGCGGATATCAAAAAAATGGCCGATGATCACGGGCTGGGCATTGAAGTCCTCTCCCCCTATTTTTGGCTGACAAACAGCGAGGAGCTGCGGCAGGAATCGCTGGAACGCGCTCGATGGTTTGTCGACTACGGTCATCAACTCGGGTGCCGAAAAATACGCACCTTTACCGATGCCGGCCCGACAGGCATCGGCAGCGATGCAGCAACCCCCGAACACTGGCGCATTGCCGTGGAGAGCCTGGAAACGATAACTGCACTGGATCGTGATATGCTTTTCGTTGTGGAGACCCATGAGAAAACCCTTGCAGACACTCCATCCACCGCTCTGCGCTTACTCCGGGAGGTGGATGTGCCCAACCTGAAACTTAATTTTCAATTCCTCACCGGGGATCCGCTGAAAGCATACGAGACCGTTAAACCGCACATTTTCCACGTGCACCTGCAGGGCATGGATGAAAACGAACAGCATACGTATTTCGAACAGGATGCAGGGAATGTGGCCAAACTGCTCCGTCAACTGAAAGCCGACGATTATGATGAATCGGTATCGGTGGAATACTGCTGGAAAGGCGTCGAATGGACGCATGCAGAATCCGCCTGCGCCATATTGAACGAGCATCTTTCCTGACCTGCCGTTTTACCGTCAAATGCCCCATGGATGGAGAGACCTGAGGATCATTTGGTGACAGCATGGAAACGATTAAACTGCTGACGATCGGAAACAGTTTTGCACAAAACGCGCTGAAGTATCTGGAACAGATTGCGGAAGCCGTCGGAGGGGTGCGCTTTGTGATCGGACGCGCCAACCTGGGGGGCTGCTCACTGGAAAAACATGCGAATCTCGCTGATTTCACCCAAAAACATCCCGATTATAAACCTTATCGCTTAAGCGAAACACCTGAAGGGCAGCCGGTCTATGCGAACCTTCAGAATGCACTCACTTATGCAAAGTGGGATTGCGTTACTCTTCAGCAGGTCAGCCATGCAAGCTGGCTGCGGGAGACTTATGAGCCGTATCTCGGCCGTCTGCACTCGCTGGTCCGCGACCTGGCCCCACAGGCCCGATGTCTGCTGCACCAGACCTGGGCTTACCGCTCCGACTCTCCCTTCCTGGTCGAAAACTGCATGACACAGCGGATGATGTTTGAGCGGATACGGGATAATTGCAACCATTTCGCCGGTCAATACGGGTGCGACATACTGCTGTCCGGCGCGGCCGTGCAGAATGCCCGGGAAACGCCGGGCCATGAGTTCCAATGGCCCGATACCGAGTTCGACTACCAGCTCGCCGAGCCGTTTGCGCTGCCCGATCAGGAACATTCCCTGGCTGTCGGGTGGAAATGGGCTATTGAGCAAACCGATGACGGTATCCCTCAACTCCGCCTCGACGCCAACCACCTGAATGATTCCGGATGCTATCTGGCCGGATGTGTTTGGTTCGCGCAGTTAACCAGAACAAGTCTCCGTGAACGTGGTTTCAGACCAGGGGACATGGAGCCGGAACACTGCGAGTTCCTCCGAACCATAGCCCATGAGGCGGTGGCTGATCACCCATAGTGCAAAAATTTACATGGAGGAAATTGTCTGCCCCCGGCCATCCCCGACGAAGACCCGGGAGTCCATCCAAGCCGGACATGCGGTGGAGCCGGCGAAAAAAGTCGATGTCGCTCGTCCGGATTTTCCACCAATGCCCACGTCCGACGATCCGATCGATCCAAAACCGTTGCAGGCAGCATTGAACAAAACCAAACAGGATCGGTTGCAACGTGTAAAAAAACGACAACAAACGGAAGCCGATTCTTTCGACCCGGAAGCATAGAGCGGTGGATGGAGAACATCTCTGGCTGTCAAACGACAACTATTCTTTCCGGTCGACGACAACTATAATTCCCGATTTTTACGAAGTAAAAATCCCCTTTTTTGTACGTTTGTTGTAGTTAATTCTTTTTGATGTTATGATGGGTGTTCTCATGCCGGAGGGTAGGGCTATTGCTGGGAAGCAACCCGAGCGGCGACGCTTCCGGCAGAGTGCAGAGGTAAGCGTTCACTCCTGCAAAATCATTAACATTCTCAACATTTCACCCTTGAGCAAACGTCGAAGGAGCGGAATTATGAAGCAGGCAAGCGTCGGAAACAGTACAAGGTTCAGCATCGTACCGGCAAATATCCCCAACGGCGGGATACTTTACGTCAACCACCGCGCAAGCTGGCGCTCGGGGCACGGAGGCAACTGCCTGACTGAATGCTCAGACGGCGACATAATAAGCTTTTATAGCAACGTTTCCGGCGAATTGCATGGCGGGCATGGGGTCGGCGGATGGTCGGAATACCGACGTTCTTGTGATGGCGGGCAGACCTGGAGCAAACCGCTAATGCTTGATTACTCGCGACGCGTCTGGGAAGGTGACGATATATATTCAGCGCTCGTCTTCGGATTGACTACGGCGCCGAACGGCACACTGATCGCTTACGTTTGCCGTTTTGAAAAAGATCTCTGGGTGAAGAAACTCCCCCCTGCATATCTGCTCACTTACGATAACGGCATAACGTGGAGCGAACCCCGCGAACTGGATCCGGACGCGGATGTGGAAGATGCTTCCCTCACCTTTGATGCCACCTTCACGCATGACGGAAAAGTTTTCGCCATCTTCATGCCCGGCGCAGCCAATTACTGTCCCGGCCCCTATGCATTTTATGTATCAGAAGACAATGGTGAAAGCTTTAAAGGACGCAGCAGGCTCCCATTCCACCACGAAAACTACTATGTTACCGGAGGCGTGCTCGAAAGTGGCGATATCATAGTTTATTCATACCCGTACCGGGAAAACGAAGAAATCGACGAACAGAATATTGACTACGTCATCACCTCTGATGAGGGAAAAACATGGTCGGAAGTGAGGAAAGCCCATTTTCCCAAAAGGATCCGGAACCCACAGCTGTCGGAAAAAATCGGTGATTGCTACTTCCTGCATGGCCGTAGCGGCAGCCACGGTGACGATCCGGGCAATTTTGTCCTCTACTCGTCGGAAGATGGGATAAACTGGGACGAGGGGGTTGTCCTCAAAGAGAAAACTCCCGGCGGAGACTGTTATTCAGCAAATACAGTGGTGGGCAAATATGATCCATACGCTCCCAACCGCCTGCTCATCCAATCCAGCGTCTCTTACCACGGAAGCCGTGTGAACGAATGCCACTGGTGGGTTGAGAACATTCTGGGCACTTAACCCGTATTTCTCACAAAACAAGGAGAAGACGAATGAGTCCCGAAAATCCAGACCAAATTGAATTTGATGTTGAGCCGTCAAACCCGCCCAACGATGGAATATTGTTTGTCGATCACGCGAAAAACAACCGCAGTGGCCATCTCGGTCATGCTCTGGTGGAATACGAACCCGGTAAAGTTCTGGCCTTCTATCCGAACTGTTCCGATCGGAGCAACGGCCACACAGGTGATGGGTGGATGGAATGCAAGCGTTCCGAGGACGGCGGACGATCCTGGAGCGGGCCGACCGTTTTACCCTATTCAAAAGACGTCTATGAATCCGGAACAGGAAGGGCGGTAATGTGTGAGAAGGCGGTCAGGACGGATGATGGAAATATCCTGCTTTTTAATCTTGAGCATGAAAATTCTGAAGACTATAACTGGAGATGGAAACCGATCGATGTCCCGACCTGCATGCGAAGCCATGACGGCGGTCGCACATGGAGCGACGCAAAGCAAGTCGGTGATGAAACCGGCCGGATATGGGATGCGATGATCCATGAGGGCGTAATCTACGTGCTCGAGCTGTTCAATGACAGCCGTGAAAAATGGTATGGGTGTTCGCGCGAACATCATTATTCCCTGTATGTGAGCACCGACAGCGGGCAATCTTTTGCGCGGCGCAGCATACTGCCGTTCGCCATCATGGGACGGGGATACGGAACGATGGAAATACTGCCCCATGGGGACTTGATCGCCTATGTGTATAACACAAACGATGAAAAAAATCTCGAATACACGATCAGCTCCGACAACGGTCACACATGGAGTAATCCGCAAAAGAGCTTTTTCGCCAAACAGATACGCAATCCGCAGATGGCGGATTTCAAGGACGGATATGTCCTCCATGGGCGAAGCGGCAACCACGGGGACGCCGAAATAAAGGGGCATTTCGTTCTTTACACGTCCTCCAACGGCATCAACTGGGACGAGGGCCGCTACCTGAAGATGCAGACGGCCGGGCCGGGCGCCTATTCAAACAATGTGCTCGTGCATGATCCTGAACACAAAAAGCCACCGCGGCTGCTTATCCAGGCTTCGCATGCTTACGAACTATCTAAGACAAATGTTTATCACTGGTGGCTGAAGTAATACTTGAGAGGGCTGTAAAAAGGAACATAATATTAAACATGGACGTTTTTGCAACTGTTCACAAAATATGATGTTGAGCATGAAGAGGAAAGCTTTGTGACAGGTAAAGAGAACTTCAAACGGGCAATCGAATTCAAGGGGCCAGCCTACTTGCCCTGCACCATCGGGGCGAATCTCGACTGGTTGTACGATAAGGACGAGGGCAAGCGCAACCGAGTGCGAGAACTGTCCACCGGATTCCCCTGCGATATGCTGGGTGTCCGGGTCGTCATAGCGCGTCAGCACCGGGCAGCCGTCGATTTTTAACGTCACCTCATCCGATGTGTTCTCAACTGTCAGGTACGCCCCGGAGCCGCAGGCCGGGTCGACGACTTTCAGACTTTCGGGTATGTCCCGGTAGTCCTGGAGCGCTTTTTCCCAAGAGGAACCGACCGGTGCCGTGCGGCAGTGGTCGCTGAGAAACGTCCTGTACTGCTGCACGTCGCCTGCGTCCGGACGGTGCTCGTCGGTGAGGTTAAGCTCTTCTTTCCTGTCGGGAAGTTCAGCGATTGGCAATGGCATTCAGTCGTCTTTTTCCTGAGCCCGCGAAACGGGCGGGACATTTTTAGCCCCGGGTGACCGAAGGAAACCCGGGGTGAATTGGACCGGGCAAATCACCCGCGGATCGCCTCGCCAACGGCAAGAGCCGCTTTTGGCGACTGCCGGCTTCGCTGGCGCGATCCGCTCCATGAAACGGCACATCTTTACACCCCGGGCTCCATTTGGTCGCCCGGGGCTACGCTTGAAGCGGCCTTTCAGGCCTTTTCGGCCATGCCCCCAGGTCGGGGTGTACACAACGGACGTTATGTTTTCTATGGCCTTAATTAGACGATAAGAAAATTTATGACACCCCTCGATATCGTTACCCTGACCCCGAAAGAATATGAAAACGAAACCTCCCCTGTGGCAAACTATGCAAAAGTAGACGCTTCAACTTGTTAAGGCCGTCTTTGCATCCTTTATCTTAATCATTTGCTTTGGTTTATAAAATATGCGGGTTAATCCCGCCGCAAAGGCGGCTCCCTTATCAGCAACAGTCTTGCAGGAAACAGTTGTTCGATCCGGTAGAGGCCGGTTCTCTGCGGGTCTGCTTCCTTCACCAACCGGGAAAAATCCGAATGTAAAAACCCCTTCCTTATGGACACAAGCCCGTCGTAACGGGCGAAACTCCGCCGTGAAAACAACGGCGAAGCCAGGTAATATGCGAGGTAAGCCGTCCTGCTGCGCCTCAGATCGTTCAGCAGAAGGGTCGCGTTCTCAAATTCCGTCAGGAATTCAAGCAGTTCGATGATCCGGCGGTCACTCAGGTGGTGGAGCAGGTGGTTTGCGAAAACAAAATCCGCTCCCCTCAGGCCGTCGATTGCCAGTATATCGCGCTGGAGTATCTCCAATCCGGGGATATCCCCGTAGCGTTGCACGGCAAACTGAACGACCCGGTGGTCGTGATCGCAGGCGGTGACCCGCAGGTTCTGATGCAGCGCACGGCTGCGGTTCAGAAGCCACACCGCGGTCTCGCATGCCCCTGCACCAAGGTCGATGAGGTGGTATGGCCGGTCCGGCTCCATGGAATCGAGCACGTACCGTTTCAGTATGCACCGCGCCCGCGCCGGCCATCGGTTGATCGCGCGGAACTGGTGCAGCGTATTGTCCAGCTTCCTACGGTCGCAGTCCGGCCGGTCCATCATCTCCGTCATTTCGGAGCGCCGGCTCAGGTCTGGAAACAACGGCAAATCGTTCATTCGCCCCCCTTTTTTGCTACAAATGCTTCAACGATCCCGAGGAAAAATGTTCTCCGGCGGGTGATCGTGAATCCCCGCGCGGTCAGCATGTCCTGCAACTCCTTGCGCGCGGGAAAACGGGCAAGGCTGTCGGCAATATACCCGTATGTGTCCGCATTGCCGCTGCGTATCAGTCCCCACATACCGCACCATAGCCTCAGCAGCGCCAGTTCCACGGCGGCACAGCATGGGTTGTCAGGACGCGCAAAATCCAGCACCGCCAGAACCCCTCCAGGGCTCAGCAGACGCCCTATTTCGTCCATGGCACGCTGGAGTTCCGGCGCATTGCGCAGGCCGTAACCGACGGTCACAATGTCGAATTCGGAATCACGCAGCCCGGTCTCCGCCATGTCGGCCCGGAGGAAACGTACACCGCCGTTTCCAGCCAGCCGGCGGCGTGCCAGCCGGAGCATCGGATCGGCCTGATCCAGCGCCGTCACGGAAGCATCGGGGTAGCGGGCGATTAACAGCTCGCTCAGATCGCCGTCCCCGCACGCCATATCGAGGCAGTTCGGCCCGGCCATCGCCGGAAGGTCACCGATCATACGCCTTTTCCAGGTTGGATCCCGGCCGAAAGAGAGTACCCGGCTCATCCGGGCATATTCCGGAGCTATGGCGGAGAAGAGCCGGTCGTTGAACTCGCGCTTGCGAGCCGGTGTGCCGAGGTGGTCACGCGACTTAAGGTGGAACTTTGCCATTGTGCCCTCCTGCACACATCGACCCGGTCGAGGTCGCAGGCTGCTCGAGGCGTCGGTGCGGAATGGTCAGCATTGCAAAATACGGCGCGAGTTTTTCCCTCAATGGTGGCCTGAGCAGGATCCGGCGGAAGAACAGCCTGCGCACGGCCGATGCGGCCCGCCCGGTACGGGTGCCGACCCACATCCCGGTGGCCGCACGGCGGCGGGCCGATCCGGCGGCCCGGCGGCGCCGGCGGTTGTATTCACTCAACAGATTTCCCGAAGAAACCCTCCCGTTTCCAAGCAAGTCCGGCATGATCGACGCGACAAGCTCGGCGTCGGCAAAACCCGTGTTCATCCCCTGCCCCCCAATCGGGCTCATCACATGAGCAGCGTCACCGGCCAGGATAACGCGGCCGGAGGCCGGCTGCGATACAATGATTCTTTCGGGAGTGAACCGGAATACGGGCGAACGGCGCAGTCCCCCGATCCGATGGCCGCAGAAATGCTCCACACGGTCCGCCAGAAACTGTTCACCGGGTTCCCATCCGTTGGATCCGGCCACCATCGATACCCATCGCCGCCCGGCCCCCGGCAGCGGAAACGACTCCAGCGATCCGTCCTTTGTAAAAAACAGGTGGGCATCCCCGGCCCATGGAGTCGTATCCTCATAATCGGCCATGACAAATTGCTGCCGGTAAGATTTTTTGCTGGACCGGATACCGGCGAGGCTGCGCGTGGTGCTGTCGGAGCCATCGCAGCCGACAACGTATTGCGCAACAACTCGCTGCGGCCGGCCGTCCGGTCCCTTCAACATCGCCCGCAGGCATTTTCCGGCAGACTGCAGTTCGGTGAGTTCAAGCCCGCGCCGGAACGTAATGGAAGGATGCTGGGCCAGCGAATGTTCCAGAATTTTCATGGTCTCCGACTGCGGCAGGGTCAGAATGAACCGGAACCTTGACTCCATGTGTTCGAAACTGACACTGCCGGCCGGACCGCGTTCGTCATGAACGATCGCGTTTTTAACCCGGACACCGGCCTTAAGGACCGGACCGTGCAGGCATGCTTTACGGAGTATTTCAAGCGACGGCGGTGTGATGCCTATGGCTTTTGACCATTCGGCGTCGACAAGCCGCTTTTCGATCATTAAGCAGCGGACATTCTGCCTCCCGAGCAGATTGGCAAGGAGAAGTCCCACAGGCCCCGCGCCAACAACAATCACCGGCCACCTTGTATCCCATTGCGTTGTGGAGGTCAAATTGCTCATTCTCCATAAGCCAGTGCGGCAAAAGCGCTGAATCCCGCGCCGAACGCCAGCATCAGGCCGGGACCGCGGGCGATGCCCCGCTCCAGAAGTTCTTTCAGCACGAAGATAACGGTTGGCGAGGACATGTTACCATACCGTTCAAAAACGTCTATGGAAGCCTCCAGTTTCTCCGGTGCGAGGCCGAAATTTTCGGCCACTTTTTCCAGCACCACCGTACCCCCGGGATGGACAGCCCACCAGTTGATGTCGGCAACCCCGAGACAGTTCCTCGCCAGGAGCTTGCGGGTCACATCCCCAAGGCATTTAGCGCCTGCCACGGGTACCCGGCGGGTCAACATATTACGGAGGTGACCGTTGTGGTTCTTGTACCTGAGCGCCTCCCTGTAGCGGGGGAATATGCCGGTTTGAAAATCCTTCAGCACCACTGTTTCGCACCGGTGGCCTTCTCCGCCGAGCAACACTGCAGCTGCGCCGTCTCCGAAGATACAGTTGCTGACTGTCAGTCCGGGATCATCATCGATCAGGTGCGTGGCGGAACAGATTT
This sequence comes from Candidatus Brocadiaceae bacterium, assembly GCA_003551565.1. Taxonomy (GTDB): domain Bacteria; phylum Planctomycetota; class Brocadiia; order SM23-32; family SM23-32; genus PUMZ01. Next base: position 21,185 of record PUMZ01000119.1, read on the forward strand.
CAACGGACGCACACAGTACGGGCTTTCCGCCGGAACCGGCAAGCATGCCACAACCGCTTTCAAGGTTTGGTATGGCCCCACCGCAACCCATGCCCATGATATCCAGGGCTTTTATATCACAAGGCAGTCCAAGATCTTCGGCCAGGTAAGAGGTCAGCCCGGGACAGAGGTAACCGGTACAGGTGTTGACGACAATTCCGCCAATGTCACCGGCGACAAGCCGATTTTTGCTCATGGCCGAGCGGCAAGCTTCGGCGAGGATTTTGCGTCCCTGCACGGTAAACCGTGCAATCTGAGAATCCGGACCTTCGTCCAGTATCTCTTCGGTGCTGTTCAGGCCAAAATGGCGACCTTTGATCCGGCCGTCCAGAAGAAGCCGTGCGTAGAGCTCCCGCTGCCCTTCCGGAAGAAGTGCGTTGTCCTCGTAAAATTCATAAACATCTTCCTGGGTAAGATAGAGGTCGGGATTGGCAGTCCCGACCGACAGTATGCGCGGTACAGCCATGCAGCAGCTTCTCCTTTCATCGGCATATTTCAGTTTAACCCGCATAGCCCGGAAAAAACAATCCCGATTATTGAAATTGTAACCTCGGCGTCGGTGGAAAACAAACGGCGTTTGCTTTCTGCCACATCTGCACCACCGGAACGCGTGAAATATGCGGGTCCTACGAGGCGTGTTTTATCGACCGCGCATTGTGGCGATAGGGGCAACGGTGCCGGGTCGCGGAAAATAACGGTGCGGCTCCGGATCACATACTGAAGTCCGGCCGTTGAATGCGTAATGTCCCGATAAAATCCCTTAGTTCGGGCTATTCGGGAAACGTGTAAATATCAGAGGCGGGGAATTTCAGGTACACTTTTTTGCCACTGTACCATTGTTCTTCTGAGTAGACCCCTGGTATTTTTAAGTCCACCGCACCCTTCAAACATAACCCGGGCGAATTCGGGGTCGTGTTGTTTTCATCCAAAACAGCCTCCACGACAACCTCTCCCTCAGCGGCCTCCGGCTTCTTTTCACGGAGCGAAACGTCCTGGAGCGGGATCACGCAATAGGCCGTTCCACCCGGCAACTCCGTAGAAGCGACAGCCGTGCTGTTCAGATAAAATACATTCCGCCCGGAATGGCTTTTCACAACCCCTTCAGACACATTCGTCAGCTGGAGGAATTGCGCGACAAAAAGGTTCCGCGGGCGCTTGAATATTCGATCCACGGGTGCGGCCTGTTCGATACGCCCTTCCCGCATTACCATAATCACATCGCCCAGAGTTATCGCTTCTTCGAGGCGGTGACAAATATGGATAATGGTTGCTCCGGTCTGCGCATGTATATCTTTCAACCGTTCCATGAGCTCCCGGCAGGTGCCTTCATCAAGAGCGCTCAGCGGTTCATCCAGAACCAGGATGTCGGGTTTTATGGCCAGCGCACGTCCCAGAGCCACCCGCTGCCGTTCCCCACCCGAGAGGTGGACGGGATAGCGCCTGCGAATATGGTCGATCTCCAGCATATCTGCGACTTCATCGATCGTCCGGTCCGCTGCGGTCTTCCTGATATGGTGGGCCTTAAGGCCGAAAGCGATGTTCTCCTCGACGGTTTTGAACGGCAGCAAAGCATAATCCTGCGGCACGTAGCCGATCCTGCGTGTGGCAGGGTCGGTGACGGTCACATCACGGTCGCCGATATAAATCTTCCCGGCATCGGGGACATTCAGCCCGCAGACAGTTTCGGCAAGCATAGTTTTTCCGCATCCCGTCGGCCCGAGCAGTATATAATACTCACCGCTCTGTACTTCAAAGGAAACATCCTGCAACTTAAACTCGCCGAGAGAAAGATGTAACCCTTCCACTCTCAGCATGTTTGAGTTTTTCACCATAGCGATTTTCCCCCTGCCAGTTTTTTGAAAAGCAGCAAGGCCAGCATGGCGAAAAACACCATGACCATTGTGATGATCAGCGCTGCGCTGATGCGTCCAATCGAAAGCTCGAGGTACACCGAGGTGGCCAGCACCTCCGTTTTCTGACGGGTCGTCCCTGCAAAAACCATCATCGGCCCGTAAAGCCCCATAGCGAGCGCAAAGGAGATGACGCCGCCGGCAACGATACCGTTGCGTATCATCGGAAGCGTAACCCTCATGAAAACCTGCCAGGACGACCAGCCGAGTGTTCGCGATACATCTTCCAACCGCTTATCCACACCATCAAGAGCCGATTTAACTGTGCGTATCGCGTAGGGCGACACACAGAGAAACTGCGCCAGCACGATACCGGCCGGAGCATAAACAAACTGCAGGCCCAATCCCTGAATTCCCCTGCCGATAAAAGTGCGGAAAAAAACCAGGAGCGTCACTCCCACCACAAGATTGGGCAGGATGATCGGGGTATCAACCAGCATGTCGAGGATTGCCTTGCCCGGGATTCTGGTGCGCGAAAGCGCATAGGCACAGGGCACGGCAAAGAAAAGGGCAATGAGAGAGCTCAGGATTGATGTCCAGAGTGTCAGGAAAGCGGCATGGCGGATGTCAGGATTCCTGAAAGTTTCCAGCACAAGCGAGAATCCGGTTTCCGACAATTCGCCGCCGAGGTAGGCGATATTGGCCCCCAGCAGCAAAGCGATAAACCCCGTATAAATCAGCAGCAGAAAGACCGCCCCGTAGTCGAAAAACAATCTGCTCCCACGCATACGGTTGACGCGGAAACTCTCCTCCCTGCTATCGTTCATTGGCGGGATCATAGTAATATCTTTCGAAAATTTCTCGTCCGGCGGGACCGGAGATGTAGTCGGCAAATTTCAAAGCTGCTTCCTTATTGTCTGAAGTTTCCAGCACGGCGATGACGAGGGGGGAGACAACGTTATTTTCCGGTTCAATGCCGACAATCTCGCTTCCCCGCTGATACTGCGCCGCCACCGGCCGCCACACAATTGTGGCATCGGCATGGCGGAGTGTGACAGCTTGAGCGATTTCAGGCGCGGTCACGCCGGTGAAAGCTATGTTATCCAGCTGTTCAAAATCCATTCCGTTTTTGTCGAATATATCAGGAGTAATACGCCCGATAGCGGCTGCACGCTGGTCGGCGACCGCCAGGCGGATTGCGGGATCAGCAAGGTCGGAAACGTCCTTTATTCCGTGCGGGTTCCCCTCCTGAACCATTATAACCGGCACAAACAGCGCGACAGTCCGGGTCTGATAAACCAGCCCTTCCTTTTCAGCTTCCCCGATATAGAAGTCGTCGCCCGGAAAAAACAAATCCCCCTCCGGCGCCAGCTTCAACTGCCCCAGCAGGAGATTGGAGGCGCCGTACGTCGTTTCTATCCGCATCCCGGGATGTTCGGACAGAAAACTTTCAATAACCCCCCTGCCCTCTTCCCCGGAGCCGTCGACCGGTGGACGCAGACCGCCTCCGCAGTACATTGTTAGCTGCACATCCCATGCGTCTTCCTGACCGCAGCCCGAAAACATCAGGGACAATGCAACAACAAAAAACAACAACAGACAACTGTAGATCTTCGCCAATTTTCTTTCCATAAAAAAGCGATGCGCGATGAGATGAAAGTCCGTATCAGTCCTCGACAATGTAGCCGTACTTCATGAAAACGCTGCGGCCGAAATCGGACGTGGCCAGTTCCATAAACTTCTTTGCCGCTTCCGGGTCCTGCGCATTGTTGAGCAAGCAGAGCGTGACCCTGACCTCGGAAAAATCCACATCCTGAGGATAAACCATGTCCAGTTTGTCCGCATAAAAATACCCGATAAAATTCCAGACCATCGCGGCATCGACGTGTCCCCAAATCAGCGCCTGGGCCACATCGCCGTGGCTGCGTCCTTCCATAGCCAGATTCTCTTCCATTTCCCCGTGAAGCCCCATCTCTTCAAAGGCTTCATTAACCAACCTGCCGGCAGTCGCATAACGCCTGTCGGGAAGGGATATTCTAAGGTCCGGCGTCACAAGGTCACGCATCGTTTCAATCCCCTGAGGATTGCCTTTTGGGACAATGATCACCGGTTCCAGGTACCCAACGACCTCATAATGATCCAGAAGCCCCTTTTCTTCAAGCAACTCAGCGTAAGGGTCGTGGGGGAGATAGAGGTCTCCGATCTCTCCGAGCTCGATGCTCGATAGCAGCTCCGAGGAACCGCCGAAATTCAGCCTCACCCCGATGCCGTAACGCTCCTGGAATTCTGCCGCGAGGACTTCGGCGGCCGGGCGCATAGAATTACCGCAATGCATGAAAATCTCGCGTTCGGCATCAATCGGTTCATAAACGCCCGTTTCCGTCGCCGGAGTCGCCGCAGTCCGCGCATCCGCTTTTTCAGCCGGCTGCCCGGATGGAAAACGGGTCAGCGATATGATGGCCAATGCCGCGACGCTCAAAAGCACTAACAGCACCACCAGAAAAGCCGGTTTCTTCTTCCTGACGTTTTCATCCATTGTTTCACTCCAAGCAATTATTACAATCCGCGATGGTTGTCTGAAAAAAACGTACGTATCGCGCCCACCTTCCGCCACGTGCCCCGGCAGTGCGTCCCGTTACCTTCTCTAACACCGGCCACGGACCGCAGACAGGGTTATCAAACGCGGCCCCTGAGCAGCTCATCCAGCGCGCCGAGCAGCCGATCAATGTCCGCGTCCGTGCCCACGGTAATGCGCAAGCAATCATCGAGGCGCGGGAGATCGAAAAAACGCACCAGTATTTTTCGTTCAAACAAACGCTCAAACAGGTCCCGGGCGGCAGTATGTCCGGGAACCCTGGCAAGGACAAAATTGGTTTCAGACGGCCAGCAGTGGAACCCGAGGGATTGCAGCCCGCGAACAAGCGTTGCCCTGGTATCCTTTATTTTGCGGACATTGTCTTCCAGCCACCGGCGGTCTTCGACGGCCGCGGCCGCTCCGGCAATCCCCGGGGCGCTGACGTTATAAGAATCCTTCACTTTCGTCATCTGCCGGATCAACCCGGCATCGGCCGCGGCGAATCCGAACCGGAGGCCTGCGAGGCTGTAAGCTTTGGAAAAAGTGCGGGTAACGATCACGTTCCCGCAGTCCCTTATCAGTCCCAGGCAATCCTCGCCGGCGAACTCGACATACGCTTCATCGACGAGCAGCACCCCATCCAGGCTCCGTGCAAGGCGCCGGACTTCATGACCGGACAGCTGTGTGCCGCTGGGGGCGTTTGGATTGGCAAGCAGTGTCAGCTTCGCACCGGTCTTCTCCAGGCCCGGGGGAAGGGAATAGTCCTCCGGGAAATCAACGGCAACGCTCTCAGCCCCCTGGATAGCGGCCAGTGTCGGGTAGAGACTGTAGGATGGGTAGGGGAAGGCGATAGAATCCCCTTTGTCGCAAAAGGTGCGCACGGCGATCGTCAGCAGATCGTCGGAGCCGAATCCACAGAGTATCTCTCCGGGCTCGAGATGGAAGGCTGCGGCCGCCGCTTTCCTGAAACGGTCCGCCATGGGCGGGGGATATTTCCGGATCGATTCATCGCACGCCCGGCGCATCGCCTCCACGGCCCGCGGAGACGGGGGGTACGGGTTTTCGTTGGTGTTCAGTTTGACATACCCACCCTCGCCGGGCTGGTATCCCGGGACGTAACCATCCATCCGTGCTATAGCATCCCTTGTATATTTCATTATCCACGCCAAACATTCAGAGAAACACGATAAACACCTGCCGGCGCCTCTTCAGCGTATCGGAGCACGCCACGGGAGGAAGGCGGATAGGAGCACGGATCAAAACGAGTCTATATTCAGTGAATCCCCCGCCTGCAGCAGGCAGGCATTCGTTTCCACCGAACCTGTTCCGATAGAAGAATCGCCTGGAATAGCACGGTTCACTGAGAGCTTACAAAAACGACGACCTCACTTTTTGCAGCACTTCCAGCCACAGTATCCATTATATCGGGTATGCGGCCTTCGTTTCAAACCGGGCCGGTGCGCTTGACATTTTGCACGTGAAAACTTACAATGTGGGCCAAAAGTCGGTGCGGCTTTTTTCTGAATGACCATTGATTTTCATATTCTGCGGAGGACCCCGGATGAGCGATTCAACACAGCTGGACCTGAAAAAATGTGCCGAAATGATGGAGAAAAACAATTTCATCCACCCCCGGTATTACCAGAAATACAACGTGAAACGGGGGCTCCGCAACGAGGACGGCAGCGGCGTGCTGGTGGGGCTGACGAAGATAGGGGATGTGCATGGGTACATTGTCGACGAAGGCGAGAAAGTTCCCGTCGAAGGTCGGCTCCGCTACCGGGGCATCGATATAAAAGACCTGGCGGAAGGTTTTCAGTCCGAAAACCGTTTCGGTTTTGAAGAGACCGCTTACCTGCTGCTGACCGGTGAGCTCCCGGCGAAGGAGGAACTGGAAAGTTTTAGCCGTCTGCTGGGCGAGAAGCGGCGCCTGCCGGAGGGGTTCACGAAAAAAATGATCCTGGAGGCGCCCAGCGAGAATATAATGAACAAGCTGGCCAGAAGCGTCCTGGCCGCCTACTCCTACGACGATAATCCGGAGGATTATTCCCCGGAAAACATACTGCGCCAGTCGATCGAGCTGATCGCACGCTTTCCCGTCTTCGTCTCCTACGGATTCCAGGCCAAGCACCACTATCACGGCAGTCAGAGCCTGCATATCCACACACCCGACCCCGGGGACAGCACTTCGGAGAGCATCCTGAAACTGATACGCCCCGATTCCTCCTTCACCGCCTTTGAGGCGGAAGTGCTTGACTTGATGCTGGTCCTGCATGCCGAACACAGCGGCGGCAACAA
>PUMZ01000379.1 GCA_003551565.1 Candidatus Brocadiaceae bacterium
AAACTTTCATTTTATCATCAAGACCGGTAAGATTCGCATTTCGTTTTCACTTGCAACTTTCTTCTATGCAATGTATTATACCCTTTTCGGTCAGGCACTAAATATAAAGTCCGGTTATCTCATGTCCGCCTCCGTCGTAACCGCCGGTAAAGGGGGATTCAGGGCAACCTACGGGCACCCAGTCGCCGTCAAGGTCCCACAAATCGATATTGCCCGCCTGCACGAAATAACTGCCCGGCTCGGTCCGGATCTGGTCGAGCTGTTCCGCTGTCTCCACATGGTACGGGTTCTCTATGCTCCCGTCACCAATGGGCCATCCATGTGCCGGGACAGCCGTGAGAACCAGGCTGAAAAACAATCCTGCAGCAAGCGCCGCGAACACCGATCTGCTCCCCGAATTTTTTACAAATCCCATTTTCCCTGCCTCCTGTTCTGAAATCCCGGCTGGAATAAAATACCCGCATTACAACAGACGCTATACATGGAAACCTGATTTACATCTCTTATATAATACAATAAAGGGAGGCAATGTCAAGGGACTCTTGTTTTTGCTCTGCGTCCTTATCTTTTACAAGCCCCTCGTGGTGCCGAAGGCATTTCTTGAACGAAGGCGATCAGCGTTCGGGCTTGCTTAAGCGCAAGGATTCTGCTCAAAACGGCAAGAACACCTGAACGCTCAGCTTATTAAAGAGCCCGACTTTCGGCAATGCCAACCTTGCAAACTCTTCAACAAAGTCATCGGATGACGCATTCTTCCCCTCCGCAAAGTTTCAGGCAATCGAGCGCTTTTTACAGGCCGTCGTTTACCCCGGGCCATATCTCTTCCAGTATCCGGCCCATCAGCGGGGCCGCGTGCCCGCCGCCCTGTCCGTCGGTGCGTTCACTGACGATCGCGAAGGCTATCCGGGGATCATCGTACGGTGCGTATCCGGCAAACCAGGCGTGATTGGGCAGGCCGGCGCCCAGCTCGGCCGTGCCGGTTTTGCCGGCCGCACGGAACGGCCTCAGGCCGGCGTCACGGGCGGTGCCGCCGCCCCCGTGCACGGCGCGGCGCATACCGTTCCTGACGGTTTCCAGGGTCCCGTCCCGCAGGGATATTCTTCTCTCCTCCGGCGTATGCCTGTAAATGATAGAACCCTCGGGATGCACGGCATACGCGACAAAGTGGGGATTGACGGGTCGCCCGCCGTTGGCAATCGCCGCAGCCATGGCGGCCACCTGCAGCGGAGTGGCCAGAAAATCGCCCTGTCCGATCGAGAGGTTGATCCGCGCAAAGACGGAATCCGGTGCGTCGAGGCTTCCCGGCACTTCCGCGGGCCAATCCAGGCCCGAACGGCGGCCGAAGCCGAACTCCCGTCCCCACCGGCTGAGCTGCCTTCCGCCGAGCTTCAACGCAATCTCGTAAAAATAGACATTGCATGATCGCTCGATCGCCTCCTCCAATCCGATACGGCCGTGGTAGCCCAGGCAACCGAACCAGCGCCCATGGATCCTTTTTCTGCCCTCGCAATGGAACGCTGTCCCTCTGTGGATCTTCTCCTCTTCCAGTGCCGCTATGGCGGTCATCAACTTGTAGACCGAACCGGTGGGAAGGGCCGCCTGGGCGGGACGGAAGAGCAGGGGACTGTGGGGTTGCCGGAGAATGGAAGCATAATCCGTCCTGAACTCTTCCTGTGTATATGAGGGCCAGGTGCCCGCAGCCAGCACCGCTCCGCTGCCGGCATCCATAATGACCGCAGCGCCCCGCTGGAAGCCGGAATCGGGGTCCCGGGCGGCCCGGGCGAACACCTGCATAACGGCCTCCTGAAAGTCCGCCCGCAGAGTCAGGTGCAGATCGCCGCCGGGTTCGGGGGCCCGGGTCTCCGATATGCGCTCGACCCGGAAGGGACGGAACTCGATGCTGTGTGCGATATACCCCCGTCTGCCGCGCAGAATGTCTTCGAACTGACGTTCGATCCCGCTCACCCCCAGTGTATCGTCCATCCGGTAGCGCGTCCCGATATCCCTGACCGGAATGCCGGGGAACCATGTCCGGTCATTGTCGAACAGCTCTTTCCACCTGTCCGCACTTAACCTGCCGCATTGACCGAGGATATGCGGAAACAAGTTCCCCCCGGCATACTCTCTTATTGAACGCTCCTGGATTTTGATGCCGTCAAAACGATCCCGGAGGGAATGGATATGCACGGCGACTTCTCTGGAGACGTCCATGACCACCGGATGGTACTGGTCCTGTTCGACGATACGCAGATGTTCCATCTGGGTGCTTTCACGGACAACTTCCCAGATACGTTCCACCCTTCTGCAGATGGCCTCGGCGCGGGCGTGCAAACGGTCGGGGCTCTCCTCCGTCAGTCCGGCAACAACTTCGACCCACTCCTCCCGGTCTCCGGATTGCAACAGGGAATAATGCACTGCAATGTTGCGGCTGACGATATCTTTTGCCAGCACCCGGCCGTCGGCCGAGATGATGCTGCCACGGACAGTATCCAGAATCTCATTCCCCGCCGGGCCCGCCCTGTAATCCTGCTGGAATCTCTGTCCCCAGAGGAGTTGCATCTGGGTCAGGCGCCCCAGAATCACGATCAATAGCAGGACGACAAGACCAAACAGAACCTGACTTCTCTTTCCGTGCAACCGTCTTTCCTCCCACCCGATTCAATTCGACCTGGGAAGGCGGTGGGGCTCGGAGAATGAATGCAGGCTGTGCACTCCGCCTTCGCGCTGCGCGGAGGGACTGCGCAGCTCAAAACGCAAATCGCCGTTATACAATCTCTTGTGCATTTCAGAAATGTTGCGGCAGCCCATATCCTGCATGGTATGTTTCACTCCCTGCATCAAATACGGCACGTAATCCACAATTGAGCCCTTATCCACAACCGAACCGCTGACCCCCTGCGCCACTTTCAGCGGGTCGTTTTCATTCAGATAACGTTTACCTCCCCCCATTGCCATTGCCTCTCTGGAGGCCATCCCCCGGTAGCGTTTCAGCCTGATACCCCCCTCGTAGAAGTAATCGCCGGGCGCCTCATCCGTGCCGGCCAGCATCGAGCCCATCATAACGCCCGACGCTCCGATCGCGATGGCTTTTGCAATATCTCCGATCGAGCGCACGCCGCCATCGGCCAGAACGGGTATGCCGCAGTCATGGGCCATCCGGGCACAATCGTAAACGGCGCTGCCCTGCGATCGCCCGACGGCCACGGTTTCCTGTGTGATACAGATCGAGCCGGAACCCATTCCGACACGCAAACCGTGGACTCCCGCCTGGATAAGGCCTTTGGCCTGTTCTTTTGTCGCCACATTTCCGCCGATCATTTGCAGGGCCGGGAATTTCTTTTTCGTCCACTTGATGATATCGGTTTGGAAGGAGGAATAGCCCTGTGCACTGTCGAAAATGACAACGTCGACACCCGCCTCCTCCAGAGCCACAAGGCGCTCGCGGTCGCTCTCGCGCGTGCCCACCGTTGCGCCCACCATCAGTTGTTTCGATGGATTTTTGCTTGACAAAGGAAAGTCACGGTTCTTCCGCAGGTCGGTGCGGCTCATAAGCGATACCAGGCAACCGTCGTTGTCAACCACCGGGAGCTTCCCTTTTTTGCTCTCCTTCAGTATTTCGTTCCCCTCAGCCAGCGTAATTCCTTCCGGCGCCGTTACGACATCGCTTGTCATGACATCCCTGACATAGAGGTTGCGATCCGACTCAAAATCAATATCGGTTCTCGTGACAATACCCACCAGCCGGCCGCCCAACCGTCCGTTTTCGGTGATGGGCACTCCGCTGAAGCCGTATTTCTCCTTGATCCTGTCCACATCGCGGATCCTGTGATCGGGCGAAAGAACCACCGGATCCATGATAAATCCGTTTTCAAAACGCTTGGCTTTGCGCACGTGAGCGACCTGTTCATCGATCGTGTTGTTGTAGTGAATAAACCCGATGCCGCCCAGAAGGGCCATGTAAATGGCCATCTCACTCTCGGTCACCGTGTCCATCGGAGAGCTGATGACCGGGCGTTTCAGCTCGATCTCTGCTGTCAGTTTTGTTTGCAGCGACACATCGTCGAGCGCAAATGAGATATACCCGGGCAACAGGATGATATCATCATAAGTGATCCCCTGTCCGCTCCGGAACAGTTCTTCCGCCGTTACTCCGCTCGAAGGGTCCATTGTACCTCGCCTCTCCCATGTCTGTTAGGGTTGTTCTGAGTTTCCGTGATCTCCTGTCCGCTGTCCGCTATCTTTCCCCGATTTCGTGATTTCCTGACAATCCCCGTCCGGTTTCTTCCGGGGGGAATATTGTACATTTTATCGGTCCCGATTGCAAAAAAGCTTGCGCCCTTCATCCATGATATTGAGCCACTGAGTCCATTCCTGATCTTCGGGCAGATCATCGAGCAGATCGAAACAACTGCGCATCGTGGCACTTATGCGATCGCAAAAATGAAGCAAAACCGCTTCCGGCGTTTTGGGCAGGACCGGGGCGCCCCACTCTTTTTTGCCGTGGTGGCTCAACATCAGGTGCAAGAGCATATTTTTCGTACGCCGGGCTTCTTCCCCGGAAACTCCCGATGGATCCGCTCCAACATGAGCATCCCACATATTGCTCACCATGGAGGCGCCGATAAATATGTGATCCACCAGCATTCCGCTTTCGGTATGCTCGCTGACCCCCGAAACCAGGGTATAGCAGTGCACCTTCCCCACATCATGGAGCGCTGCACCGGCCAGCACCAGCTCGCGATCGACTTTCTCCCCGTAGTTTTGCGAGAGGCTGTCCCCCAGATTCCGCACATCGAGGGTATGCTCGGCAAGCCCGCCGCGGTAGTTATGATGCTGGGCGGCGGCGGCGGGTGCGGCCTTGAATTTTGCGGCGAAACTTTCGTTACCATGGAGTTGTTCCAGCAATGTTATCAGCAACGGATTTTTGAAAGAACTTCTCTTCGGGTCGAAAAGCACGGCGAATGCTTCGTCCACGTCGATATCCGTTGCCCTGACATAAGGCCGCGGATCGAACGATTCCGGCTCCATAACGCTGTAGCGCTGGATGTTGAGCTGCTTCTCGCCCCTGTACTGCTCCACGCGCGCCACCGTTTCTATGCCCCGGCCGAGTTCGATGTTCTCCCCGATATTATCGGACCATACTTTTGCCGGGATTTCGCCTCCGCCTTTCAGGTTCACCTTGAGACTGTAATAATTCCGGCCGCGCTTGTCGGTCAGCATCTGGGCGTCAGTAACCAGGAAAACATCATTGATCAGCGAACCGATCTCCAAATCATATTTGTCCGGCATGGCGAAACCTCCTTATTTTATTTTAGATAGCATGTTGCCGCCGGATCTTCGTGCCTGAGTGGAAGAAATAACCCGGCGGCCGGTCCGATAAGCCCGTCGTGTTAACAGGAGCCTCCCGTATCTTATTATTGCATGATACCGGGGGACAGGGCAAATAAGCGGCGCCATGGGAAAAGGAACCCTTTTTCTTCGTTTGTTTCCGGCCGTTGCAGCAGACTATGATATATAACATGGTTGATCGACAACAAAGAGAGCCGGAATATATCGATGAGTTCCTCCACAGGCTGCGGGTGGAGCGGCAGTACTCCCCACATACGCTGCGCAGTTATGCATCCGACCTGGTGGCATTCGATGGTTTTCTCCGGGACCGCCGGAAAAGGCTGGAAAAGGCGACTGTCAGGGACGTTCGCAGTTTCCTGGCCATACTGCGCACAAGCGGTCTGGCCCGCAGCACCATCGCAAGGAAAGTCTCCGCGGTCCGCTCCCTGTATAAATTCCTGCAAAGGGAGGGGCATATAGAGAAAAACCCCATGGCGTCCCTGAAGTCCCCGCGGCAGGATGATCAACTGCCGAAGTTCTTTACCCAGAGCGAAATCGAAACACTCATGTCCTCTTTCCGTGCCGCGGACTGGATGCAGGCCCGGGACAGGGCCATGCTGGAGGTCCTCTACGGGGGCGGGCTGCGGGTCAGTGAACTTGTACACCTTGCAGACGGCGACCTGGAGCCGGGCGCCGCGGTGGTTGTTGTGGGAGGAAAAGGCAAAAAGGAACGGTTGGCGCCAGTGGGATCGTACGCCATGGAGGCGGTGGAAAAATACGTGCAGCTCCGCGATGCAAACCGCAGGCGCGCCGACGGTGAGACGGCGCTGTTCGTCAATGCGCGCGACGGGAAACGGCTCACCGATCGCAGCGTGCGCAGGATACTGAGGAAATCATTGCTCCAGGCCGGCCTGGATCCCGCCCGAAGCCCGCACGACCTCAGGCACAGCTTCGCCACCCACCTGCTGCAAAACGGGGCCGACCTGCGGACCGTACAGGAACTGCTCGGGCACCGGAACCTGAGCACGACGCAGATATACACACATCTCACCACCAAAAACCTCAAAGACATCTACGACAGGGCTCACCCGCGTGCCTGAATCCGGCGATCGCAGGGCGCGCCGGTCATGAAAGGGCGGGGGAAATGCTTTCGCTCACGCTCGCAGGGCCTGCCTGCAGCAGGCAGGTCAACCGCCGCTTGTCCGGCGTCGATACACACTGTCGGATCTCAGACCCTGAAGAAAGCGACCCACCATACTGTTGTTACATCCTTTATATTAATTGTTGTCTTTGGTTTATGAAATATGCGGGTTATCTTCCTGCAGTGTATGATGTTGACCGGCGCAGGTTCGCGGCCGGCCGGCGTTTTCCGGGACGGTACAAAACTATTATGAACACAGCCCGAGTCCTGGAAACTAATACCAATGCAGGAAATGCCGGGAAGAGCCATTCGGAGTTGAAGAAACAACTTGGAAGGGGGAGGAAACGATGAAAACCAGGAAAAAACACAAGGGTAGGGCGGCTCTGGAGAAAGAGCTGACATCGCTGGAAAGAAATCTGCTGGCGACATTGCGGGAGCGCATGGAGCGGATACGGGCGGGGTCGTCCAACAGGTCGGGGGAGTTCATGGATACCGTTTCCAACAGCGAGCTGGATGAAATGACGGCCCGCATTGTCGAATCGGATTCCACCAAAGTCGACGAGATTGAGGCGGCGCTTCAGAGGCTCCGGGAGGACAAATACGGTATATGCTCGCACTGTGGCGGGGACATAACCAAAAAGCGTCTCAAGGCGCGGCCGTTCGCCACACTCTGCGTCGACTGCAAGCAGGAGGCGGAGAAGAGCGATTCCGGGCGACGGGAGAGGGGAGACTTCCGTGCCCCTTTTAGCATTTCGGCGGATGTCGGAACCGGCGATGAGGCTGCATCGGAGTCCGAACGCTACGATACCGTTCGTGGAAACAGGTTCTGAAGCCTCAGCGAACGGGGCCGGTTCGCAAGCCGTGCCGGGAAGAGACGTGTAAAGAAGCAAAAAAACTGCGTTTCTACCGCACCGGGTTTGAGACCGTACGGGCGGTACATAAAAAAACCCGGCGACAACCTACTTTCTCGACGTATGTCGATATCATCGGCGCGCCAGGCTTAACGACCGTGTTCGGGATGGGAACGGGTGTTTCCAAGACGCTATGGTCACCGGGAAATTCAGAAAAACAAGAGTGAAGAGGAAGTGTGGTCAGCGGCGATCCAACGGACTTGTCGAGAGAAGACAAAGGGTGTCAGCCGTTCGGCGGATTAGTACCGGTCAGCTCAGTGCCTTTAGGTATTCGCACTTACACCTCCGGCCTATCAACCTCCTGTTCTTGAAGGTGCCTTATTCCCTCGAAGGGAAACGGATGGTTCATCTTGGAGGAGGCTTCCCGCTTAGATGCTTTCAGCGGTTATCCTTGCCGGACATAGCTACCCAGCGGTGCCCCTAGCGGGACAACTGGTGCACCAGAGGTCCGTCCTTCCCAATCCTCTCGTACTAGGGAAGAAGCTCCTCAACCATCCAACGCCC
>PUMZ01000278.1 GCA_003551565.1 Candidatus Brocadiaceae bacterium
CCCGCCGCAGCTCCAGTACCGACCGGAAACGCCCGAAAATCCGTTTTCCGTCGCGGATATCAGGGACCGCAACTGGCTCTGGCGCGAGACCATATCTCCCTGGCAGGAAGCCGAAAGGGAGGGGATGGCAGTATTGGTCGGCGAATGGGGCGCCTACAACCATACCCCGCACGACGTGATGCTGGCCTGGGCCGAAGACAGCCTGAAAAACTGGCAGAAGGCCGGGTGGGGCTGGGCGCTATGGAATTTCCGCGGACCGTTCGGGATTCTCGACAGTGAACGCGATGATGTCGAATACGAAGATTTCCGGGGACACCAACTCGACCGGAAACTTCTTGAATTGCTCCAGCGCTACTGAGCGGACCTTTTACGGCTTACCTGCGGCATGTGGGGCCGATCCAAAAAACTTCCCGACCTGTTTCCCTGCCGAACATTCTCAAGCTATCCGATTTATTTCCCGGAACGTTGCAGAGACTCCTTGAGCCTGTTGAGCTGCTCGTAGTGCTGCTGCTCTTCGTTCATTATAAGATCGATGGAGTCGCGATCCTCTTCGGGAATGACACTTCTGAGCCGCTTGTAATAACCGATGGAATTCAGTTCCATCTTCACCGCGAACCCGATCGCATCGATCGTATTGACTTTCTTCAAAGGTTTCTCTCCCGACAGCGCTTCGCCGGGGAAAAATGCCTCTGCGTAAGCATCGAGTAACTGCTCTGCACGTTCATCACTTACTGCCGCCCCGCCATCCTGTTCCACCCGGGCGGACATGCGTTCAAAGATCGTACAGTGCTTTTTCTCCTCGTCAGCGAGGAAAAAAAAGACCTTTTGCGCATCTTCCTTCCTGGCATTCTTGCCGCAACCGGTGTAAAATTCCCTCCCGCTCTTTTCCAGATTGATAGCGAACCCGAATGCGTCTTTCAGGCTGATGGTCTGCATATATTCACCCCCTTCTTTCGATTAACATATCGATCCACCTTGGATAGAAAGCAAACTTCCTTTATAATAATCCTGCAATCGTCAACTGTCAAACAGAGGCCGGGCGTTCGAAACCCCGAGTTTTCACGTTTCTCGCGGCAATGCGACCGCAATGTAACGGTTTCCGGCCGGGGCCCGCGGGCCGGAATTGGTCTTACACAACGAGATGAAAAAAGAAGGGAATCAACATGCACGCAAAAGAAATAGCTGAAAGACTGGGGCTTAAGTCCCATCCCGAGGGAGGGTATTTCAAAGAGGTCTATCGCAGCGATGAAAATATCCCCTCAAGCGCCCTGCCGGCCCGTTACGGGGAGAAAAAAAGTTTCTGCACCGCCATCTATTATCTCATCACATCCGACGGTTTTTCAGCAATGCACCGGCTGAAAAGCGACGAGGTCTTGCACTTTTATATGGGAGGACCGGCCCGGGTCTTCATGCTGTTCCCGGACGGACGGGCGAAACAAACGGTACTCGGCAGCGATCTGAGCGCGGGAGCACGGCCGCAGATCGTCCTCCCCGGCGGGGTGTGGTTCGGCATCCGCGTCATCGAGCCGAACGAGTATACCCTGACCGGAACCACTGTTGCTCCGGGCTTTGATTTTACCGATTTCGAACTGGGCGACCGACGCGACCTGCTCACCCACTATCCCGAACATTCCCGGAGCATCCGCCTGTTCACGCGGAGATAAGCTGCGCGGAAACCAAAGGAGCCGGCTCCCCTCCTGCGAGCGCCTGGCCCCGGCCCGGCTCCGGCGCCGTTGCCAGTCCACCCTACCCCGCTTATTTCACGCGTTCTCAGTGGTGCAGATGTGGCAGAAAGCAAACGCCGCCTGCCTGTGCGTGTCCGCACGCAGACAGGCTGTATTTGTATACGCGAAGTGCGGCTTTCTGCCGCAGATGTGCCGCTGAGAACGCGCCCGCAGGGTCAACCGCCGTTTGTCCGGCGCAGATACACACTGTAGAATCTGAAACCCCTGAAGAAAGCCACTTATCATACTGGTTTTACATCCTTTATATTAATTATTGTCGTTGGTTTATGAAATATGCGGGCTACCGCTTCGGCCGGGGTATGGACGTCGTGTGATCCGGCCAACATCGCGGGTCACACGTTGCGTGAAACGCTTCTTTGTCCGGTGCATCAGCACGTATGTATCGTTTGTATCGTTACTCCACCGGCGCTTTGTCCTTCAATGCCTCGATCAGCTTTTCAGGCTCTACAGGCTTCTCGAAAAATTCATCCACCGGCAGCCAGACCTCATCTTTATCAAAATTCAGCGGGAATTCCTGATTTATGCCGGTCAGCATAATGATCGGTATCTTTGCTGTTGCCTCCTCAGAACGCAGCCATCTGGCGACCTCGAAGCCGGCCTCGTTCGTCTCCATCATGACATCCAGCACGATAACATGGGGCTTGACCTCCAGCGCCTTTTTTTTCCCACCCTCACCATCGTATGCGGTGAAGACTTCATAACCGCTCCCCTCAAGAACGAGCTTGTTCGCTTCGATAAACTCCCTGTCATCATCGACCAGCAACACTTTTTTTGCGCTCATGTGAAATCCTCCTCACAAAGGTATCGGCAACTGTCAACCCGCAAAAGACGGAATCAAATAATACATTAAATATACCGCAAGATCAACAGCAAGGGGCCTGACCCGGCCAGGCCGGAATGGTGAATGGCGGAGCTGGAATCTTTTTGCCAAAAAAAGATATTGACAAATAAGATAATAACGGTGCTCATGACCATCCATTCGCTGCTTATCGAATGCGTACATCCCGCCCGGCTCTTATTGCCCGATCGACGTGCCGGGCCCGGCGTCTGCGGCGGCGGACAGGATCTCAAGCGCCAGGCGCCGCAGCCGGCGGCCGGCAAAGCTCGCTCCCTCAGCGCCGAAGCTGAGCCGAGCCGACTGGCCGAATGCGCCCCGCTCATTGGCGGTCATTATCGGCGCCGGGGCGACCCCGGAGATCAGGGCGCTGAATTCGTCCCGCAGCGACGCGGGAACGTCCGGATCGTCGACCGCTTCGCGTGCCAGGGCAAGCAAAGCCGCCTCTTCTCTAATGTCCCTCAGCAGGTGCCAGGACACCAGGGCATCTCCTGAATCATCCGTGGGCGGTACAAAACGCACCGCCGCGCCTCCGGCGCCGCTCAACAGTGCGTTGAAAAATTCTTCGCGCGCCCCCACACCAACCTCCGTCCAGTGATGCGAACGCAGGTCGATATAGCGCCAGATGTGCGGCCAGTCGCCGGAGCCGGCTGATCCCCCGAGCCACTGCGCCCGCCCGGAAGGGATATCACCGCCGAGGATCAGATGCGGAACATCGGCGGCATCCTCTCCCAACCTGCGCACCACGGCCGGACTGAGCCGGGAGACAAAGACCGCCGGAGCAAATCCGAAGTCCGCTACGTGCTCCAGCGCTTCGGTTCCGTCAGCCCCCATGCAGAGCATCCATGCGACAGGGGCTTCAGAAGCCGGCGTGGTGTCGCCGTCGTCCCGGCTCCCGATCCTTTCCGCGACGGCCGCAGCCATACCGGGCGAATAGAGCCCCGGCATCGCAATTTCATGTTCCATGGCCCTGTCTTTCAGGGGCTGAATCCCGAACCGTCCGCTCCGGCCGGTGATGCCGAAGGCGGCCGCATTCACGCCATAATTGCGCAGAGTTGCGAATGCCGCATCCGATATTTCATCCACATCTCCGCCGATATACCACAAACCAAATCCGTTCGATGGGCTCAATTCGACGGGGAATATTCTCACTTTCAAGGGGATTTCCACAGTTTCCACAACGGAGGAAAGCAGAATCCTCGCCCCGTAAACCCCTTCCCCCAGCCCCGCGCTGTCGAGGGTGATCGCGATAACTGCCGGCTCCCCGGCATCGATGTCCCGCTTCCTGAAAGGTCTTATGCCGGCATAGGCCGACCGTGGATCTTTAACTTCCCACAGAAAAACGTTTGTAGCGGTTAAAGATTCCGTCAGTTCATCGGCGTCGTCGGAACCGGCGCCGACGATGCCGATCTGCAAATCCCGCACCTCCGCATCGGCATCAACGCGCAGCAGAAGTGTATGCCGTGAGTTTGCAGGCAGCGATACATCCATCCCATCCATCTTCTCCCAGCCCGGACCGGACAGTTGACGCACAGTTATCTGCGAACGGTCGGCGTCTTCAACCACATCCGGCCGGTCAGGCCCATCCTCAACCCTCAGCCTCTCCACAGTCGGCTCTTCCGGCGTGCTCAGCCTGATGTCAGGGGGGGAATCGGATCCGCCGATTTTGACCGAATACTGCCGCAGTCGCCGGCCATTTTTGTAAACCTCGTGGCGCACCCATGCAATATCTTCCTGCCTGCCACCTTCGATGTCGATGGTATCGCTTCCGATCTGCGCCCGTTCCAATCCGTCGAACACAACGGTTTCCAGCGGCCCGAGTTCCTCTCCCCGTTGATCGTAAGCCCGTGTGACAACGGAAATGTCGTGCTCTTCGGGCATCAATGACATTATCCGCACCCTCAGTTGCTCCCGTCCGGCAAAGCTCAGATGCAATGTTTCTCCCACAATCTCGGCGCTCATCATATCCACCGACGTAAAACCTTCCAGCGGGAGGAGAAGCATCTCTGAGATAAGCCGCGATCCGGACGGTATCGTTTGGAACCGAGCCTCCAACCCCGTCGATCCGTCGGAATTGCGTCCGGCAACAATGTTTTCGACCCCCGAATCGAGAAAAACCAGGCCCGCACCAGCCCGGGCGACCGGATCGATGACCGCGGCCCACGGCACATGCCCGGAACGCTTTTCCGAGAACGGATGAAAGCGGCCAATCACCCTTCCACCGGTATACAGATCGGTTCCGTGAGGTCCTCCGATACAGTAGAAATATCCGCTTGAAGGGGCGCCGTCACCCCATTTAAAAACATTGGAGAGGGCCGGCGCCCGGTCCCCGCGCATCGGCATGGCGGAGCGGTTTTCAAAGCCCATCCGCACTTCGACAAACGGCGACTCAGCACGGAATAACATCATCTTCTCGACGCCATAATCTCCTGTTGAGGCGGAGAAGAGGAATCTCGCTTCCCTGTCGCCGACATCCTCCTCCACAATTTCATATGGCAGTTCCGCCGTGTGGACCTCCTGCAACAGCCCGCTGAAATCGCCCTCCCGGAAATAGGTGCTCTCGAACCCGCCGGGTTTCGACCTGAGGCTCGTAATGACGGCCCCTTTCGCGGGAAAGACAGAGACCTCGTAAAACGCATTGCTGACAATCAGAAGGGTTTCATCCTCCCGTTGCGTCCGGCGGACCGAAAGGCCTCCTCCGGTCCCCGCCGCCACAACCCCCGTTAAGGCCAGAAACATAAAAAGTATCATCACATTCAGGCCGGAACAGACCTCTCTTTTTTTTTCGCTCGTCAACATAACTTTCCCACCTCGATCGGATCAAATCGTAGTCTGCAGGCGGCGATTCACGGTTCAAAGTTTTTTTGCTGTCCCCGCCGGCACAAGGCTATTCCGGCGGGAGATAGATGTCTTCCAGTTCACCGCCCAGAGGCATATTGTCAATCAGACGCGTCCCGCCGATCAAGGCGGCGACAACCGCCACCGCATCGGGAGATGCGCTCCGGGGACGGGCCAGGGTATCGGGCGCGACGATTTCGCCATATTCGGGCTCGGCCGTAGCGGGGCGGCTCAATCGCCCGCACAGGGCTTCCGTAAGACAGTCCACATCCCGCTCTCCGCCCCGGAACCGATCTCTGACCTCCATCAACGCCTCATGCAGGCAGGTGGCCTCGCGGCGCTGTCCGCCAATCAAATACCTGTTCCTGCTGCTCAAAGCCAGGCCGTCACTTTCCCGCACTATCGGCATCACGCGTATATCGACCGGGATATCAAGATCGGTTACCATTCTTTTAATGACCACTGACTGCTGAAGATCCTTACGGCCGAAATAGGCGCGATCGGCCGGAATGATGGCGAAGAGTTTAGCGACTACGGTACATACTCCCCGGAAAAAATCCGGCCTGGAAGCGCCACACAATCGCTCCGTCAATCCTTCCTGGACCACCCACGTGCAGAAGCCGCTCGGGTACATCTCGGAGGCATCGGGCGCGAATACCCCATCCACGCCGGCCCGCCCGAGCAGGCTCACATCACTTTCCAACCGCCGGGGATATCTGTCAAAATCTTCATTTTCACCGAACTGGGCGGGATTGAGAAAAATGCTCACCACCGTTCTGTCGCACTCGCGGAGCGAGGCCTCGACCAGGCTCATATGCCCCCGGTGCAGGGCCCCCATCGTGGGCACAAAACCCACGCTGATTCCACGGCTATTCCAACTCCGGACCAGTGCAAGAGCCTTCTTTTTTTCGCTGCAAATTTCCATACCCACCCCTAACCCGGAAAATCCGGAAAAGAATTATCTGGAACTCAGAAAATCAGGAAAAGATCACAGGTAACGGATAAAAGACAATCTGAAACTTAAGAAATTTTTTTGCCAAAAAAGCAAGAACATCATAATTAACATAGTAAAATTCGCAATCTTTTGTCAACGAAAGTTGGAAAAAGAGTGATTAAAAACTCATCGCTTCCATATAGTGCCTCTGGAAATCGGGACGGTTGGCCAGTTCGATATATTCAATGTTCTCGCTCAGCTCCCGCGCCTGCCGCCGGCAGCAGTTGCAGGTCAATGCACTCCGGGCCCCGACGAGCGCCGCGTTGCCGATAAACTCGATCTTTTCCGTCGGTATATCCGGCAGCAACCCGATACGCTTGGCGCTGGAGCGCCTCAGAAAATTGCCGAAGCCCCCGGCCAGCAGGACCAGATCAAGCTCCTCCGGCACCACCCCGAATACGGCGGAGGCTACCCTCATCCCTGCCGCTATGGCGCCTTTGGCGAGCTGCATCTCACGCACGTCCTTCTGGGTCAGCAAAACGGGTGCGCCCGTGCGGCTTCGCTCGCCCCCGACAAGGGTTACCGCCGGTTCGCCGTCGAACTCGGTCACCGCTTCGGCTACGCCCGCCGGGACGGTATCGGGGATGCTCTCGCGCCCGATGATCCGTCCCGTAGGGTCGATCAGCCCCGCATCAAGCAGAGAGGCGACGGCATCCATCAGGCCGCTGCCGCAAATTCCGCTCGCATCGCCACCGCCGATCACGCCGGCATCGATGCTCTCGTTGATCACCACTTTGTTTATCGCCCCGCTCGCCGCGCGCATCCCATGCCGTATGCGCGCACCTTCGAAAGCGGGACCGGCGGCACAGGAACATGCTATGAGCCTCTCGCTGTTGCCGATTATCAGCTCGCCGTTGGTACCGATATCGATTGCAAGCACCGTGCCGTTGCTCTGATCTATCTTCGAGGCCAGGGCGACCGCTATCGTATCGCTGCCGACAAAACCGGCAACATTCGGCAGCACATGCAGGTTGGCGTTGAAGTTGGCCTCGATCCCCAACGACCGGGCCTTCAGGTCCACGCCGTCGCGAAAGGCCGCAACGTAAGGCGCGTGCGCGATGGAGCGCGGATCGATCTCCAGCAGACAATGCGCCATGGTGGTGTTGCCGACGGCTGTCAGCTCGTAGATATCCTCCGGCTCGATGGAATTCGCGCCGGCCAGTTCCCGTATGATTTCGTTAATCGATTCGATAACACACCGGTGGAGTCGCTCCAGCCCTCCCGAATTTTCTTCCGCATATTTTATACGTCCGACGACATCGTCGCCGAAGCCTATCTGCGGGTTCGTGCGGCTGGCAGGCGGCTGCATCCGGCCGGTATTGAGGTCCACCAGACTGCCCGCGATTGTGGTGGTGCCTATATCCAATGCCACGCCCCATACGATATCGGAAGTATCCCCCGGCTCCAACGCCACGACCTCGTCGCCGTCGACAACTGCAGTAAGAGCAAAGTCCGAATCACG
>PUMZ01000261.1 GCA_003551565.1 Candidatus Brocadiaceae bacterium
CAATCACGGCGTCAACGCCGCCGATAACCTGCGGGATTTGCCCGAGCCCGGCGGCCCGCAGTTCCGGTTCGGAATCCGTTGCAGCATGCATATTTTTTTCACAGTTCTTTGTGCAATGATTTCTGCACCGGTCGTATCCGGAACAGATATCGGCCTGTTGCGTTCCGGGACCGCGTATTTTCCCGACCAGATTTTCCGCACTGCTGCGGGTGCGTGACACACAGAATGCTCTTTTTATTCCAGCATCCACAAGCACCCTCAGTGCGGTCTCTGCGGTCTTTCCTGCGCCGATGACGAGCACGGATTTTTCGTTGACGGGCTTTATCTTGCTTTTAACCGCTTCGGCCGCGGCCGTGGGGATGCCCGCAGGATGCCGGCACAAAGCTGTTTCGCTGTGGACGCGTTTTGCCGTTCTGAACGCTCGGTGAAGCGTCCTGTTGAACAGAAAACGCGCGGTTCCGGCGTCAAGGGCAAGGCGGTATGCGCTTTTGAGCTGACCGAGGATTTCCGTTTCGCCGACGGTCTGGGAATCAAGCGAGGCGCCGGTCCGGAAAAGATGCCGCACGGCGTCCGTGCCGGTATGGCAGTAAAAATCCGAGCGATCGGGGAGGGGGGCGTTATCTTTGATTGAAGATATGTGGCGCAGTATATGCACGAAATCATCATCACGGTGTCCGGAAAGATAGAATTCGGTGCGGTTACAGGTGCTCAGTATCAGCGCGTCTTCCGCTATCCTCTCCTTGCGTATGATATGGAGAATACGTGTGATATCGCCGGAAGACAGCGCAATGCGTTCGCGAACCCGCACGGGTGCGCTTCTGAAATTCATCCCATAGACTGATATATCCATTTTTTGGTTGGTATCAACGCAGAAATCAAGATACCTTCAAGTTACCAGAATGTACAGCTATTTGCAAACATTTTCGTCCTTCTCTCCCTTTTCCGACACAACGGCAACAAAATACGGCAGCACCCGGAAGCAGACCTCTTCGCCCACCCTGACTTCCTCTTCGGGATGGATATGCACCAGAAACTGTACGGGTTTCCTGCTTTCAGCCGAATTCACCGCAAGCAGGGCATCGGTGTTTTCTCCGATAAACGCGGTCTTGACGATCCGTCCGCATATCGGCCCACGGCTGTCCCGTTCGAAACCGCACGGCCTGATGCAGAATATCACTTCATCGCCTGGTTTTCGTTCATGCGTGTGACGGCAAGGAACGGTCCCGACCTCCGTTGTGATCGAACGTCCGTCGGCGCCGATCCGACCGCGCAGCAGGTTGGAACGGCCGACAAAAGTGGCGACGAACTCGGTCTCCGGGTGCTGATATATCCCGCGGGGCGTGCCGACCTGATGCAATCGACCTTTTTCCATCACAGCGATTCTGTCGGAGATGGTCATCGCTTCCCTCTGATCATGTGTGACAAACAGGGCAGTCGTGCCGGCCTTTTTTATGATCGCGGTCACCTCGCGCTGGATTCTGACCCTCAGGTCGGCGTCGAGGCTGCTGAACGGCTCGTCGAGCAGTATCACGGCCGGCCCGGGAACGAGCGCCCGTGCCAGTGCCACGCGTCCCTGCTGACCGCCGGAAAGCCGGCCGGGCATCTGCCGCTCCAGGCCGGCCAGACCCACAAGGTCGATCATGGACCCGATGCGCCGGCGCCTGTTCTTACATCGCCCGAGGCCGAACCCCACGTTGTCATAAACATTCAAATGGGGAAAAAGGGCGTAGTCCTGAAAAACCATCCCTATACTGCGTTTCTGCGGGGGAACGCCCACGACGTTTCGACCGTCGAAAAACACCGCACCCGAGTCCGGAGCCTCAAATCCCGCAATCAGCCGCAGCGTGGTGGTTTTGCCGCAGCCGCTCGGTCCGAGCAGAGTTAATATTTCTCCTTTACCGATCTGCAGGTTGAGCGCATCCACCGCCGGCGCATCGGCGCCGGGATAGACTTTGCTGATATTTTCAAGTTGTATTTCCGCCATAATCAATCCCATTTCAGCAGCAATTTAACCGCCGGGATCGCCACCAGAACGATGAGCAGCGCCGCCGGTGCGGCCATCTCGTAAAACCCCTCGTGCGCTTCATTCCATATTCGCACAGAAAGCGTATCGAACCCGGGCGGCCGCAGCAGGAGCGTGGCCGGCAGTTCCTTGAGTGAACTGACGAACACCAGCGCGCCGCCTGCGAGGACGCCCGGCAGCATCAGCGGAAACACCACCCTCAGCATCGCGCCGTGCGGCGATGCACCCAGACTCCGCGCCGCCTCGTCAACGTTCGGCGAAACGCGCGCAAGGGACGCCCCACCGAAAGCAAGCGCCTGGGGCAGAAAACGCACCAGATACGCCGCCGCAAGCATCAGCGTGGTCGCATACAGCAACGGGAGGAAGCGGTGAAAGAAGGATATCATTCCCAAGGCCACGATAACGCCCGGCAGTGCATAGCCGGCGAACGATACCCCTGATATCATCCGGCTGATGAACGACGGAAAGCGCGACGTCGGATAAACGATCGGCAGGGCAAAAATCATGCATGCAAAAGAGACCGATGCCGCCAGAATCACGCTGTTGCCGATATATCCCAAAAAGCGCCCGGACACGGCGCCGGCGCCGATCCCCCGGATGCTCCAGTACACCAGCACGGCAAGGGGGATAAGCACGGAAAATAGAAATACGAACGCGGTGACGGCCAGGGCGGGAAACTTGAAACCGCCGAGCGCTATATCATCGCCCGGCCGCCGTCGTGTCTCCGTGCGGCTGTAGCGGCGCCCCTGCCGGCTCCAGCTCTCCAGCCACAGCAACGCAAGTGTTATCGCGATCAAAACCGAACTCAGCATCGCGGCACCCGTGCGGTCAAACCTCCCCTGTATCTGGTAATAAATCGCGCTGACAAACGTCTCATAGCGCAGCATCGCCACGGCGCCGAAATCCGAGAACACATACAGCGCTACCAGCAACGCCCCGGCTCCGACGGCGGGACGCATCATGGGGAGGACAACGCGCCACAGGACTTTCGGATACGACAGGCCGCAGGCGAGAGCTGTTTCCTCGTAATCGGCACTCAGGCTCCGGAGCGAAGACATGACGATGAGATAAACATACGGATAACAAAAAAGCGTCAGCACAAGCGAGGTGCTGAAAAGCGATTCATACACCGGAAAAGGGGTCCATCCGGTCAGACCTTGCACCCAGCCGCGCGGGCCGAAAATGATGATATATGTGAGCGCACCGACATAAGGCGGAAAGGCGAGCGGCAGCGCCAGCAGCCACCGGAAACACCGGCGCCCCGGCAGGTCGGTGCGCACAACAAGGAAGGCAAGGACAGTCCCTGTCACTGCGGAAGCCGAAGTAACAATCAGGGCCAGCTGTCCCGTACTCCACAGAAGCCGTGGCAGCCGCCCGGTCAGCATTCGCCGCAAGGCCGGGACGTCCGCGCCCAGGGCCTGGATAAGAATATACATCGCGGGCACGGCCGTAAGCGCCGCCGCCGATGCCGCAATCAGCAACAGGAGCATCGGCGGCCGGCGCCCGTTTCGGGTGCGAGCCCGAATCGTTATCTTGCTTATGGATATCTTTATTTTATTTATCAACCTGCGCCACCCGAGGCGGATCAACAAAAATTATAGGTGTTACCGTAGAATGAACACCCCCCCCATATCCACTGTTCGTCATAAGCCCCTGCAATGATTCCTCCGGGACGCCTGAAGGCGCCCACTGCAAACCGCGCCAACAGCCTGCCTCCAGCAGGCAGCCTGGCAAGAAATCTGACGTGAGGAATTGTTGTGTTTGTGCTATATTTTTGGGTTACACCCTTTCATTAACGTTAAAATTTTTTGTCTTACTTTTTTTCAAAAAAGTAAGCACTTATTCCGCAATACCCGCCTCTTCCATCGCATCAAGGGTATCCTCCCACACGCCTCCGAGTTCGGCCAGCGGCATATCCATCCACCTGAACGCATCGATCGGCTTCCCGCCCTCCGGATGTTCGGCTTCGGGCAGGATGGGGGTTTCCCGGCTTATATCGGAAAACCGCTGAAGCTGCTGCGGCTGGAGGAGGTATTCCAGGAGTTTCAGGGCGTTATCGTGGTTGGGGGCGCCATCGATCAATGCCGCCCCGGCCACGTTGACAAAAGTGCCCGGCTGCCCATCGCCCTGGTCGGGATAAACGATGCCCACATTATTGTTGTGGTCTTCATCGAGCTGCAGCCTGAAATAATAGCAGTTGACCAGGCCGAACTCGACCTCACCCGCTCCCACCATTCTGCGGATGTCGGTATGGCCGCTCGTTACAGGCGGATCGTTTGCCAGCACGCCGCGTATGAAATCCTTCATCCCGCTGTCGCCGCGTGCGGCGCGCACGGCGGCCATGTGGGAGACGAGCGAGCTGTTGCCGGCCCGCGTAATGGCGAACCGTCCGCTGTAGCGGGGTGCGGTCAGGTCAAAGAGCGAGCGCGGCATCTCGTCCTCACCGATGAGGTCTTTATTGTACATCAGCACGCGTGCCCGGGCCGAGAGGCCTGTCCACGAGTTATCACCGGCACGAAATTTTTCAGGAATCCTGTCCACTCCACGCACTCCGATCGGCTGCAGAACGCCCTGACGCCGCAGATATTCCATAACGCCGGCGTCGTTGGCCAGGAAAATATCGGCCTGCGGCCTTCGGCGCTCCCCGGCAATACGGTGCGCGAAACTGGTCGCACTGCCGGACAGGAGACGCACTCTGATGCCGGTCTGGCGCTCGAAATCTTCCAGCACGGGCGTCACGAACTGCTCCCGGCGTCCGGAGTATATTACTATTTCTTCTCCTCCGGTCCCCCTTCCGAGAACCACCACCGCAACGGCCGCAAGCACCAGGACGGCGACTCCGGCGGCGACCCGGGACATCTTTGCGTTGCTTCCGACTGCCCTGCCTCCTCGTTCATCATTATTCATAGCGACCTATCTCCTTGATAAGTTGACACTCCTGTCATGAAATTTCCGGACAACCGTTTCATTTGAATCCGCCGTGGCACACTCACCCCGGAAGTATTGCACCTCAAACATAAAATCGGTGGATCGCCTTCGCCACATCGGGACAAAACCGACATGGAAAACGCCACCCGGCACTTCTGACCGGGGAAAAGGCAATAAATTCCCCAATACACAAATTCGACACCCATCACACTCGCAACAATAAACGCGCGAAACGATCGGCATTACATGTTGGATAGTACCAACAACGAAGAAAAAAAATATATCTCAGCAGTCCCGCATTTTCAACCCGCGACCTCTTCAACCCGCCTTGTATTATAGCCCATTCCGGGATAGCAGTCAAATGCATACCATTCCTGTCGGCGTAGAGTTGTTTTTGTTGGTGGAACGAAGGTGATCAGCCGGCGCCGACATAACCCAAACGTTTTGTCGTGCCTTGTTTCGTAAATAAGCTTGCATATTGTTCTGCCGGGACGGCCTTGCCTGCTATTGCGTCAGTCCCGGCAAAAAGGTTGCAACTGGTTCGTAGTGAGCCCTTCAGGGGCCCTGGAACCCGCAAAGTGCCATGCCACCCCGTCGGGGACGCCTGCCTGCCGGCAGGCGGGCTTGAATGCGTCCACTGCGAGCCCGGGGTTTCATCCGAGCCCTCAGAGTCAAAACACGCAATACCGCCCGGCGCTCGACATTTATCACGTCAAATCCGCAATGCTTACTTCTTTTCAGGGTCTTTGAATTCGTTACCTTATATAACCTTTTTCCTGGAGGGCGTGGACGATTTTGAGCACGCAGTCGTCCACGCTCATCCGTTCGGTATCGATGACGATATCCGGATCAGTCGGTTCCTCGTACGGCGCCGATATTCCCGAAAAATTCTCCAATTCGCCGCTGCGGGCGCGCCTGTACAGCCCGTCATCATCACGCTTCTCGCAGACTTCCAGCGGGGTATTGACAAACACCTCCAGAAACTTCTCCCCCCCTATTGATTCTCTCGCCTCTTCCCTGCCTTCCCTGTAGGGCGAGACGAGTGCGGCGATGGCAATAAGTCCGGCCTCGTTGCTGATCCGGGCAACTGCGGCCGCACGGCGGATGTTCTCAGCCCGGTCATTGGCGGTGAAACTCAGGTCTTTTGAAAGACCCAGGCGCAGGTTCTCGCCATCGAGGACATAAGGCAGCAGTCCCATGTCGAAAAGTTTACGCTCGAGCGCAAAGGCGACGGTGCTTTTCCCCGACGCGGGCAGCCCGGTCAGCCATACCGTTACCGGTTTCTGTCCCGTGCGTTCCCTTCGTTCTTCGCCATCCACCAGGCTCCGATGGGGATGCACCAGCGTATCCGCGCTTTTGCGCTGCAGGGCTGGGTCGACTGCGAGCTCGCTGACGCGCCGGTCCAGTATCATACCGCCGGCCAGGGTGGCGTTGTTCATGCGATCGATCAGGATGAACGCCCCGGTACTGCGGTTTTTGTCATACGGATCGTACTGCACGGGAGCGTGGAGTCTGAGCACCACCCTGCCGATGTCGTTGAGCCGGAGGGTGTCGGCGGCTTCACTGTGGAGCGTATTGACGTCGACCCTGTAGCGGATAGCGGCCACCTCGGCGTTGAGCGTGCGGGTGAGGTGTTTTATACGGTAAACGGCCCCCGCGCGGAGCGGTTCGTCGTTCATCCAAACCATCATGGTCTCAAGCACATTGCCGTTGCGGGGCACGTTGTTCACATGTGCCAGCATATCACCGCGGCTCAGATCGATTTCGTCCTCCAGTGACACAGCGACCGACATCGGCGGGAAGGCTTCGTCGATTTCACCGTCGAAAGTCGTGATGGACTCCACCCGCGTGCGCCTTCCCGAGGGCAGGGCAAGCACTTGATCCCCCGTTCTTATCACGCCGGAGGCCAGCGTGCCGGCATAGCCCCGGTAGTTCAGGTCGGGACGGATAACATACTGGACGGGAAAACGCATGTCGATCAGGTTGCGGTCGCCGCTCACATGCACGGTCTCAAGGTATTCAATAAGGGAGATTCCCCTGAACCATTGCATGCGCTCGCTCCTTTCCACGACATTGTCCCCGTTCAGCGCGGAGATGGGGATAAAATGGATTTCCGGGATATCCAGTCGCTCGGCAAAATCTTCATAATCCGTACAAATCCGCTCGAACGCTTCCCGGGAATAATCGACGAGGTCCATCTTATTGACGGCCAAGATGATGTGTTTTATACCCAGCAGCGATGCTATGAAGCTGTGGCGTTTGGTCTGACGGATCACGCCGTTGCGCGCATCGACAAGGAACAGTCCCACATCGGCATTGGACGCTCCGGTTACCGTATTGCGCGTGTACTGTTCGTGCCCGGGGGTGTCGGCTATGATGAAATTGCGGTGCGGGGTCGAGAAATACCGGTAGGCGACATCGATTGTGATGCCCTGCTCGCGTTCGGCCTTCAGCCCGTCCAGCAGGAGGGCATAATCTATCTCTCCCCCTGCCGAACCCTGCATTGCCGAATCGTTTTTAAGCGCTGCTATGTGATCCTCATACAGCGTCTTACTGTCGAAAAGGAGCCGCCCGATAAGCGTTGACTTTCCGTCGTCCACACTGCCCGCCGTCACGAGTCTTACGAGGTCCTTGCGCTCGTTCTGGCGGAAAAGTTCTTTAGCTGTGATTGTAGCGGAATCGTTCATATACGTTCAGAAATATCCCTCCTTTTTCTTGGTCTCCATGCTTCCTTCCGCATCGTGATCGATGACTCTGGTAGAGCGTTCGCTGCTTCGAACGGTCATCATTTCTTCGACTATCTTCTCAAGCGTGTCGGCATCAGACCGCACGGCGCCTGTG
>PUMZ01000031.1 GCA_003551565.1 Candidatus Brocadiaceae bacterium
CGGGAGTGGGTGATCGATAACTATGCCTTGCCCTATTTTCGCGACAACCCTGAAGCGGACTGCGTGTCGCTGGATCCTTCCGACGGAGGCGGGTGGTGTGAATGCAGTGAATGCGAGGAACTGGGGAGTATAAGTGATCGTGCGCTTTTGCTTGCAAACGAGGCCGCAGAGGCAATAAGTAAGGAGTTCCCCGGAAAGTATGTGGGACTTCTTGCCTATGGTCAGCACTCTCCGCCGCCGTCTATTGAGGTGCATCCCAACGTGCTGATCAAGGTACAGACTGCTTTTATCAGTGGTGGCTACACCTTTGACGAACTGATGGAGGGCTGGCAGTCTCAAGGCGCTAAAAATATTGGCGTTGGCGACTACTATAGCGTTTTTTCCTGGGATCGTTCCCGACCGGCTTCACAGAGGGGTTCGGACCTTGCTCATATCACCGAATCTATTTCCCGTTTCTATCGTCAGGGCGCCCGCCTGTTCACCTGCGAATCCAGCGACCTGTGGGGCGCTATAGGGCTGGGGCATTATCTGGCTTCAAGACTGCTGTGGGACATTTCGGAAGCAGAACGAGCCGATGAGATCATCGACGACTTTTTGGAAAAAGCCTTCGGCTCCGCCCGCGAACCGATGGAAGGTTTTTTTCGCCTCATCTATCGCTTTGAGGAAGACGACCGACGTCCCCTCATTCGCCGGGACATGCTCGCACGCATGTACCGGTTCCTGGCCGAGGCGTATGAACTGGCCGGAGACGACGAAGCAGTGACAGGCCGATTGGACGATCTGCTGCTTTATACGCGTTACGAAGATCTTTATCAGCGTTACAGCGATGTTTCCGGTGATGCACGGCAGGAAGCTGTGGAAGAGGTTATTCGCCACGCTTATCGGATGCGGGAAACCATGATGGTGCACGCTAGACCGATTGTCAGGGGGCGGCTATCGGGCCGAGACAGGAACGTCGAGGATCCGGATATGGAGGATGTTACCGATGATACGCCCTTTTCACGTGAAGAGCTTGATAATATCCTTGCAGAGGGACTTGAAAATACTCAAACGGTGGACATCCCGTTTGAACCCGTTCAGTTCAGCGATGAACTGGTTCCGGCGCGCCCGCTTGATCTCAGGGACGCTGAACGCGGGAATTTCGGGGGAGCGCCCAGGGCACAAACCCGTTTCTACACCTATCTGGATGAGGCGGGTGAGGTCGATCTTGTGGCAAGCGGTGGACATATCGACCATTACCGCCATATCGCCAGTAACGCGCTTGTAGAACTCTATGCGGACAAACATCCTATCCTTGAAGAGCCGGTGGATTATTTCGATAATATCCCGCCGGACGGCCGGGAATATCCGCTTGAACTAAAAAGCGGTTATGCTGGTTTGCACATTATTGAGGCGGATCCTTTCAGAGCTAACCGCGCCATAGTTGATACAGCCAGGGAAGATAAGCCGTTTACGATTTATGCCGGATTGGACGATGTCAATCGAATGAGCCGTTTCTGGAGCCTGTATTTCTATGTTCCGGAGGGGACGGAGATAGTTGGCGGGTTCTCCAGCGGCCGTCAGCGGGGCGCTATCCTCGACGGGGACGGGAACGAGGTTTTCAATTTCCGGGAAGAAATGGATGATGAAGGATATTTCCATGTGCAGGTGCCGGAGGGGCAGGATGGGCGTTTGTGGAAGTTCCACAGGTGTATGGGCCGGCGGGCGCTGTTGACCGTCCCGCCGTACATGGCGCGAAGCGCAGGCGAATTGCTCCTGCCGCGCGAGTTGGTTGAGACGGATAGTGAGTGAGGTAAGCGGCTAGCTGATATCATCTTAGTCTAATTCAGTTCATATCGGTTGGCACTTTGATAGCTTATCACCACATAGAAAATTTCATCGGAGGTTTTGCAGGTGTTAAGTGTCAAGGGTAATAGAGCCTGTTGCAACCGCATGGTTAGCCACCGTTTTACTGGCTATGTGACGTGCATCGGGGATTGTGCGACAGGCTCAACATGTGTTAATTTCAGTAAAATCGGAGGAGTGCTATGAAAAGGTTAAGAGTGAAATGCCTTGAGCAGGATTTTGTGTGTGGTCGCGTCTGTTTTTTACTGACGGCGTGTGAGGCTTATGGCGACGGGGTGGCGCTTGTGGAGGACGGAGAGGCGCGTGCTACGGGCGGCAGGTATGGGGCTTTTACGTTTTTTTTGTGTATATATATGGCTTTGAATGCCGGAGGATGCAGCGCTTCACAGGCCGAGGTAACACTGTCCGGGACGGAGTCCGAACCTCCTGCGGTCTATGTGATGGAAGAACCCTGTGAGACTGAGCAGTATGCGGCGGAGGAACTCGCCCGGGTGCTGGGCGTTATGACCGATGCCGGTGTGGATGTTATTGAGGTGGATGGTGCCGAAAATGTGCCAAGTCCGGAAGAGGGAGCGGTTTTCGTCGTCGGCGAACTTGCAGAAGACCTCGGACTCTCGATGGACAAAAGCTCGCCCGCCGGGGACGGTTACCGATATGTCGTGCGGGAGGGACGCGTGCTCGTCGTGGGCGAATCGCCCGCGGGCGTTCGCCACGGCGTTTTCGCTTTTCTCGAGCACCTCGGTGCGGGATGGTACACGCCGGGCGAGATAGGCGAGGTCATCCCCCAGCGTGAGAGCGTCGGTGTGGCAGCGGATCTGGACCACAGCGAGGTCAGCGATTCCGTTCACCGCCGGTTCTGGTATCATGCCCGCGGGTCCAGCGGTGAATCGCGGGAGGCGAAGCGCGAGTGGACCCGACGGCTTGGAGGCGACAACAGGATTGGCAGTTGGAGTCATGCGTGGCGAGGGCTGGTGCGGCCGGACGATCACTTTGAAGACAACCCGGAGTTGTTCAGTTACAACCGGGAGCTCGGCGAGCGCACTACACGGCAGCTTTGCACGACCAATCCAGAAACGATCCGCATAGCCGCAGAGGCACTTATGCAGAGTATGGAGGCAAATCCGGATGCCATAGTTTTTAATGCCGGACCAAACGATGGAGGCGGGCTGTGTGAATGTGACGACTGTATTGCTATAGACGATCCGGGTTATCTGGAGCCTTCGAGCGGCCGCTTGGATGCCACGGACCGCATATTCAAATTCGCCGAGGAACTGGCCGGGATTACCAGCGAAAAATATCCTGATCGTCAGCTCGGAGTCCTTATCTACAGCGACTATTCCCGCATCCCTCGAAAGATCGAAAAACTGCACCCGAACGTGCGCCCCCAGTTTGCACCCATCAGGCGCTGCCGCCTGCACGGGCCGGGGCATCCCGAATGTCACTGGAACCAGCTCTGGAGTGAAGAGATCCACGGATGGGCGGAAATTACCGATAAGCTCGGGTTTTACATCTACAACCAGAATCTCGCCGAGATGGTGGTGCCGCTTAGCAAAATCGGCTTCTACCGCCGGCTCCAGAAACATGCAGGCGAGCTGGAGGTGGACGAGCTCGACTGGGTGTTCGAAACCAACGATTCCTGGGCCCAGCTTGCTCCGCACCTCTACCTCAGCGTTCGCCTGAGCTGGCGCAGCGATATAGATATTGAAGAGACCATGGACCGGTTCTTCGACGGTTTTTACGGCGCGGCCGCCGGGCCGATGCGAAGCTACTGGATGCGTGTCGACGAGGCCTACGAGCGTGGCGACACGCATACCGGATCGGTTTTCGGCCTGCACCATGTCTGGACGGACGAGCTGCTTTCCGCTTCGCGTGAGGATATCGAGTCGGCGCTGGAGCTGGCCGCCGACGAGCGGGAGCGCGCCGCGGTGGAGATGGCGGAGGCGGCCCTGCGCTGTGCCGAGCTTTTTGCCGAAACCCGCAGTGCGATAAATAAGCTGGAATTCGGAGGGGCGAATGAGACGTTTCAGGAACTCCTTGATCATCTCGAATACATGGAAGGGGTCCAGCACGCCCCTAACTGGCACCAGCAGCGTCCCTGGATAGGGCGGTTCCTCGGCCGGATAGTCGAGGGCGGGTATGAAGCACTGCGCGGTGGCGGAAGACCCCTTGTGCAGATGCCCGACGTCTGGAAATTCACCCGGGACGAAGCGGAGGTTGGGGTGGATAAGGGGTACTGGCGGACGGAATTCGACGACTCCGGCTGGAAGGATATTCACACTTACACGAAGAGCTGGGACGATCAGGGCCTGGGCTGGTATCACGGTCAGGCCTGGTACAGGGTCGAGTTCGAGATGCCGGAATTCGACGCCGACGCTGATATACGGCTCTGGTTCGGCGGGTTCGATGAGAACGTCGACGTGTATCTGAACGGTGAACATCTCGGTGAGGAGCGCGGGTTCGCAACCCCGGCCGAATATGAAGATATCGCCGGGCATCTCGCGAGCGGCGGTGAGAACGTGCTGGCTGTGCGCGTTACCAACTACGATTTAGCCGAGATCGGCACGGGCGGTATCATGATGCCCGTGATGGTCTACGAGTCGGCCGAGACCGCCGACCCGGACGATGAGATTGAGGAGGATGAGGTGAGGTATAAAATGTGAGTTTTGACGTTCAGGTTAATTTTGATAGAATGATCGGCGCCAATTACCCGGCGCTTCGCATCTAGCCCGGATATTTCATAAACCAGATATTAAGGGTAACAAAAAAACTTTAACAACAAAGCGATAGCAAACACGTCAAGTATTTTTCAGAATTGCAATCTGTTTTCGACACAAAAACAAACGGCGGTTTACCCTACGGGCGCGCTCTCAGCGGCGCATCTGCGTCAAAAAGCTGCACTTGCAGTATTTGAATACCGCTGCGTTTGCTTTTTGCCGCATCTACACCACTGAGAGCGCGTGAAATAACCGGGCTAGCCGTTCGAGCAGATACTTGATGAAAGTTTTTCCGTGACGTTTTCTCTTTTTTGAACAGGAGGTTTACGATGAGGAAGTTTTTGCTTGGATTTATGTGTCAGATTTTTCTCCTGTCCGTAGTTGTCCGTGCTGAAGAGCCGCAGGTAATGCTGGTGGAGGACGGTGAGCCGCGCGCGGCCGTTATCGTCTCCGACCGGCAGGAGGCTCTTGAGCCGAGGCTTGGTAATTTTTATTATACTGCAGCCGAAGAACTTGTCGGGCACCTGGAACTGATGACCGGTGCGGCCCTGCAGGTAATAGAAGACGGTGATGCACCGGACGGACTGCTGCCCATCTACCTGGGGGGCGCGGGCGACGAAGCGCTTGACGAAGCCTCCCGCGCCGCCGGGGTCAACCCCTCCACCTTTACTTTGCGTGTGTATGAGGACCGGATCGACATCCGCGGGCTAAGCGACGAAGG
This sequence comes from Candidatus Brocadiaceae bacterium, assembly GCA_003551565.1. Classification (GTDB taxonomy): domain Bacteria; phylum Planctomycetota; class Brocadiia; order SM23-32; family SM23-32; genus PUMZ01. The sequence goes on from PUMZ01000031.1 coordinate 5,281, forward strand.
GACGCTTTTCGGCGTTTACGAATTGCTCGAGCAGATCGGGTTCCGCTGGTATATGCCGGGCGAGGCCGGCCGGGTGGTTCCGGATGGTGATACCGCACGGATTGAGCTTCAGGAGGAGACACAGGCGCCGACGATGGAGATGCGGCGCCTGCAGAAAACAAACACCGACTGGCCCTGGTCGCGACGCGTCCGTCAAGGCGGGGATAGTCGCTCTACAGGCAGCCACGGCATACCCGGACTGCCCCGCAATCAGGAAGCGTTTGAAGCCGACCCGGAGATGTTCAGCCTGATCGACGGCGAACGCCGTGCGCGTCAGGACTGTCTCTCGAACCCAAAGGTGCTGGAGCAGGCTACGGAAGCCTTCCACAACCGGCTCGAGAACGCCGAAGAGGGTGAGACGGTTTATGTGGGGGCCGCCTCACACGACGGCGGCGGGTATTGTGAATGTGAGGGCTGCAAGGCGCTGGATCAGGGCGTGTACGACCCGCTGGGGGACCGGACATCAATGAGTGATCGCTATATCTGGTTTTTCAACCGGATACTTGGAAATCTGGAGGAAGATTTTCCGGAGCATCAGCTTCATATCGTGCATTACACCTACGCTGCGCACATGATGCCGCCGGATATTGAAATGGACCCGCGCATAGTGCCGGTCTTCGCGCCCATAACGCTCGACCGCGTTCGCGGGATGGACAATCCCATGAGCCCGGACCGTCATCTGCTTCGGTGGCTGGTGGATGAGTATGCCGAACGCGGCGTGAACGAGATGTATTACCGCGGGTATTACAATAACCTGGCCTGTCCGGGGTTCCCCTTCAGTCAGCTTGACCGGATACGCAACGAGATTCCGGCCCTTGCCGAACAGGGTATCACCGTGATGCGCGTTGAGTGTATCCGCCCGAACTGGAGCACCGATTTTCTGAACCTCTATATGGCGCCTCGCGTTATGTGGGATACGGATACCGACGTAGACGCCGTGCTTGAGGATTTTTACCGCAAGTTCTACGGTCCGGCCGAAGAACCGATGCGCAGGTATCACGAGGGTCTCGAGTCTGCTTTCGCTGACACGCCTTACATTACCGGGTCGAGCTACGTGTATTTTCCGATATTCATCGGGCATCCGCGTCGGGGTGGGTTGCGTGAGCAACTGGACGCCGCAGAAGAGGCTGTTGCGGGACACGATGATCCAATATATGCCCGGCGCCTGGAGAAGGTGCGCTTTGGCTGGGATCGGATGGAGGCTTTTCTTGATATGATCGAGGCTCGCAACAAGCACGATTTTGCAGAGGCGCATGAAAAAATGGAGTTATTCGATGAAATGACCGAGACCGGGGCTGAGACCCGGCTGGGCGACTGGGATAAGATGCCGGCCCGTCTGACACGCCGCAAACCGGCGCTGGTGAATCTTGATGAGCGCAAAGATTCCAGCCCCACCAGCTACTTCAATCGGTTCTTCCGTAGCGCGGTGGCCGCCGGCCACGAGCGTGCGGTGGAGAAAGGTGAGATTGTGGCGGCACTGGATGATGAGTGGCTGTTTCTGCTCGATCCTGCTGAGATAGGCGAAATATCCGGTTATTACAGGGCCGGTGAACTTGGCGGCAACTGGCAGCCGATAAAAACCACCTCCCGCAGCTGGTCGGATCAGGGGCTGCACTATTACAAGGGAGATGCGTGGTACAGGCAGCAGGTGACCATACCCGAGGAGTTTGAAGGGCGTCCGGTATTTTTGTGGTTCGGTGGCGTTGACAACGCGGCTAAAGCGTGGGTCAACGGCGAACTGCTGGGCACGAACCGTGAGCCCAAACACGGCCTTCCGGGCGAAGCGGGCGTTTTCCGTCCTTTCGATTTCCTTGCGACTGATGCGGTTCGGTTCGGCGAGAAAAACACTGTCACCGTAAAGGTTACCAACGATCGCCTGGCTGAGCTGGGCACGGGCGGGATAGTGGCGCCGGTGATGCTCTGGTCGCCCCACGATCCGGACTGGATGCCGGGTGACTGAACGGCGGTTTTCTCCAGGAAGCAAATTGTAGAGATGCCGTGATGGTCGTCTGCGAGCGACCAGCCTGTATTTTTCACAACCCGCAGGGCGATATATTTACTATCAGCCCAAAGGATATCCGGCTCCGCTCGTGCAGTACGATGTCAGAACCGGCCGCAGGAAAGCAATCGCCTTCCTGCAGGATTACTACAGCGAAAAATACGGTTACAGGGTGGGCGAACAGGTCTACGGCATGGAGATTTCCAGCGACGGATCCTTCGTCGTCATAGTCGAAAACGGCACCTTTCCCGGCAGTTTCGGACATCCGGCACTGCTGGTTGTAGAGATACCGGAAGAAGAAAGACCCCGTCCGTGAAAAAAAGCGGGCTAATCACAGTCAAACACCCGTTATTCGATTGATTTAAGCGTAATTATCTTTATAACCGAAAAAAGAGAGGACAAGAGATTTGAACACCGACATTTCCGACGATAGCAATTCGGGACGGAAACTGCAAAGTGATTTTGAACAG
>PUMZ01000087.1 GCA_003551565.1 Candidatus Brocadiaceae bacterium
CAAAAAGCGGAACAGCCCCTGATGAACCGGTATTCTATCACAAAATGCCGGTCTGCTCAATTGCCTTTCCATCGCCGGGTTCGCTCTCTTTTGCAGCGGCTGGAGGCATTCAGCCGCCCACCCGGCAGACCGTTAACGGACCGATGGACCTTTTCCTGCCGCCGCAACTTGCATTGCAACGCCCGCAGAACTATACTATCATATCAATTAAAGTCAATGCCCGGAGGAGCTGACTTATGCAATATGAAGGCATGACGGTGGGTGTGCCCCGAGAGATTATGCCCGGAGAACAAAGGGCGGCGATGATTCCGGAAACCGCACGCGCGCTGATTGATAACGGGGCAAAGGTTTTGGTGGAAAAGGGGATCGGCGAGGGGGCTTTCTGGGATGACGCCGATTACGCTGATGCCGGCGCTTCAATCGCTGCCGGCCCCGCAGAGATCTACGGGAACGCCAATGTCTTTCTGAAAGTGAAAGAGCCCTTATACAACGAAGAACTGGGAACCCACGAAGCAGAGTTGCTCCCGGAAAAAAGCATCCTCATCAGTTTTTTGCACCCCGCCAACCCCTCCAACCACGAAATGATCAAAACCCTTGCCGGGCGGGGTATTGTCAGCTACACCCTCGACGGGGTGCCGCGCATTCCCCGCGCCCAGAAAATGGATGCCCTGAAAGAGTGATTTCGGGCCGCTGTTCCTTGCGCCTGCCGGATCAAAGCCTTAAAATAAAATCTTTGCAGATTTCTCCGTCCCGAACTGGTGACCGGGGTGGAAACCGGCGAAAAGCCCGACGGATCAATTCACCGGCATTGCTTTCCGTGCCGGCTCATAACCATTAAGGGGAACTTATCATGGGTTGGAACAGAACAGTGTTCATGCTCTTTTGCGTGGTGTTCATGATGATGATTGGATGCGAAGCCCCGGAGGACCGGCCCACCGGGATCCAGCGCAGCTGGGCCAATAATGAACGGGAAAAAATCAAACATCTCATGCGTGGAATCGAAAGCCGAATCCGCGACAGCGATCCGGAAGGTATCATGCGCAGTTATGTCTATGCCGGGACATCGCCCGAGCGGCGCCATCAAAACTATCTCAACTTCAAACGCGCTTCATGGACGCTTGAATCGAGCGGTTACCATATCACGGATCTGGGCAAAGCACTGGAGGAGCTGCACTGGCGAGAGCTTAACAATGGACGGGTCGCCCTTGAAGTCGAAGCGGCCTGCGCACGCGGCAGACGATGGAAGGATCGTTTCCACCTTTACCGGCCGGAAGATGAATGGCTCGTCGCGGCCGCCCAACTCCGGCCCCCGGAACCGGGCCGCCAGGTCGAACTGAGTGTGCAAGACGCAGAGGGTCTAACTTCCCTGGCGCAGGAGGTGCTGGAGAAGTTCCGCAACAATGATTTCGGGGAAGTGCCCGGTATGCTGCCAAATACTTTTGAGGCCCGCTATAGCACAGAGCGGCCGGGGCCATTGGGCCGCCTGTTTTCGAGAGAACCCCGCATCAGAGCCTTTGAAGACGACCTGCGCCGGGTCTCCGCATTGCACATCGAACGGTGGCCGGATCCGCCGGAAGGCCTTCCGGCAAAATTCGCCGGGGGCATGTCGGTTTTCCTCCCGTATGAAGTCGCCTATACCGCCGGCGAAGCAGACGGCAGGGCGCAGGAGTTCGGGCTCGAGGTCTATGCGACGGAGAACCGCGCAAAGGAATGGGAACTGCGAAAACTCCGTTTCCGCGATCTGCCGGCCCCCTGAGGGCAAGAGGCGCCCCGTTGCATTGCAAGCTCCGCCCTGAGCAGGAGTCGGGCGCTCATAATTTCGTGCCGTATCCACAACGCAACCAACAGTACAATTTCTATAAAGGTTTTTTTATGCCAGAGAAACTCGTCATCGTCGAATCGCCGGCCAAGGCAAGAACTATCGCACGCTACCTCGGAAAAAACTACGGGGTGGAGGCCTCGGGCGGGCACGTCAGGGACCTTCCTCCGCGCCGATTCGGGGTCGATGTAGAGAACGGTTTCGAACCGGACTATGTCATCATGCCCCGGAGCCGAAAGACGATCAACAAACTGAAAAAAGATGCCGGACAAGCCGATGTGGTCTTCCTTGCGCCGGACCCCGACAGGGAGGGCGAAGCCATAGCCTGGCACCTGATACATGCGCTGAATCTGGACGAGGCAAAGGTGCGGCGCGCCACGTTCCATGAGATAACACGGACCGCCATCCACGAGGCTTTCAACAAGCCGGGCGAGCTCGATATGAACCTCGTCAATGCCCAGCAGGCCCGCCGCATACTCGACAGGCTGGTCGGCTACGAGCTGAGCCCGCTGATCAGCAAAAAAATCGTGCGCGGGCTCAGTGCCGGACGCGTCCAGAGTATCGCGCTGCGCCTGGTGGTCGAACGGGAAGAGGAAATCGACGCGTTCAAACCGCAGGAATACTGGGAGATCACCGCCATTCTGCGACCCGACGGAGGGGCGACGGAGTTTGAAGCCAAACTGACAAAGCTCAACGGCTCCAAAGCGAAGGTGGAGAACCGGGACCAGGCTCTTGAGGCGGTGGAAGCCCTCAAAACCGGGCGTTATCACATTGAATCCATCGAAAAACGCAAGACGGGTTCCCGGCCGGCCCCGCCGTTCATCACCAGCTCACTCCAGCGCGCCGCCAGCAGCACGCTCAATATGAGCCCGGCCCAGACGATGCGCGAGGCGCAGAAACTCTATGAGGGGGTGGAGATCAACGGACAGAACGAAGGTTTGATCACGTATATGCGCACAGATTCCACCGCCGTCTCCAAACAGGCGCTGGAGGCCGTAAGGAAACATATCAAGGAAGTCCACGGCGACCGGTACGTACCCGGCAAGCCCAATTTTTACAAGGCCCCCAAAGCGGCCCAGGCGGCCCATGAGGCGATACGCCCCACAGATATCTCGCGCAAGCCCGATTTCCTGAAAAACAAGCTCTCCAAACGACAATGGCAGCTGTATGACCTGATCTACCGGCGCTTCGTGGCCTCGCAGATGAAACCGGCCGTCTACGCCCTGACAAAAGTCGAGATCCAGGCTTCCCTGCCCGGCAAAGCCCGGACCGCCGGGATCACCGAAGGGACCTTCATGGCGAAAGGCCGGGAGATGATATTCGACGGCTATACCCGCGTAATGCCCAGGAAAAAGGACGAACAGGACCAGATACTGCCCCCGCTCGAGGAGAAGGCCGCCGTCGCGCTCCAGCAACTCGAGCCGACCCAGCACTTTACCCAGCCCCCGCCCCGCTATACCGAAGCATCCCTTGTGCGGGAGCTCGAACGCAAAGGCATAGGACGCCCGAGCACGTATGCCCCGACCATCAGCACGCTTTTAAAACGCAATTACGTGAACCGTCAAAAGAGCAGATCCCTGGAGCCGACAGAACTTGGCAAGGTCGTTGTCCACAAGTTAATGGAGCATTTCCCGACCGAAATGGATTACGATTTTACCAGAAAAATGGAAGAGAAACTGGACATGGTGGAGGAGGGCCAGGCCGATTGGCGCCGGACGCTGAGCGAGTTCTACACCCGGTTCAAAACCGACCTCGACAAAGCACGGGAAGACATGGTTTCGGTGGCCGAAACCGATATCGGCAAAGACCATCCATGCCCCGAATGCAATAAAAAAATGATTTTGCGCTACAGCCGTACCGGCGACAGGTTCCTGGGATGCAGCGGGTTCCCGGAATGCAAGCATACCGAACCCCTTGATGACGAGAGCGAAGAAACCGAACATCAGTGCCCCAACTGCAACAAAATGATGATGAAACGCATCAGCAGAAAGGGCAACCCCTACCTGTCCTGCTCGGGCTATCCGGACTGCCGCACGGTCATGGGGATCGATAAGGACGGCAAGCCCGTCGAGCTCAACCGCCGCGATGCTATGGGCCTGAGCTGTCCCCGGTGCGGGGAAAAAACCTACCTGGAACACGGCGATGACGGCACTGTCGTGGTCTGCGGACGCTGCCAGTGGAAGGACAAACCCCGCACGTTGCAGGAGGCCCTCGAAGGGACCGAAGAGGTGGTCGGCGACGACACGCCCCCTTGCGATGAGTGCGCCGCGCCGATGCAGGTGCGCACAAGCAAAAAGGGTCTGTTCCTGGGCTGTTCCAATTACCCGCAATGCAAGGGGACGCGCCGCCTGGGCAAGAACGAGCTGCCCGAGCCGGTTGTTACATGCGAACGATGCGAGCAATGCGGCCTGCCACTGGTGCTGAGATGGGGTAAATACGGACGGTTCCTGGCCTGCAGCGGCTTCCCCAAATGCAAAAACACCTGGCGCCTGCCGAAAAACATGGAAGAGTGCCCCCAAACCGGCTGCGGGGGGCGCCTGATACCGAAAGCTTCCCAGGATGGTCAATACCTTGGATGCAACCGGTATCCCGATTGCGAATATACGGAGGACGTCGGGGAAAAAAGAAGAAAGTGAGGCGCTATGGGGGAGAAGAATAAAAATCCACAACCCGGCTATGGCCGCATCAGGGTGATGGAGACCGGAAAATTCAGGAGGTTCCTGCTCTCGGAGTAACTTGTGAAAAGAACCGTTGACCGGCGCCGGCCGGCGGTCACAAAAACCTGCCGGCCAGTGCCGCGTGCGACACGGGACCGTTCCCCCCACCCAGATCGTGGGAATGGCGGATCGCATAATGCACCGCCTCCCCCGCCGTTTGGATCGATTCCAGCACGCCCCGGCCGGCGCCGATCAACGTGGCCACGGCACTTGCAAAAGTGCACCCCGTCCCGTGGGTGTTGCGGGTATCGATCCGCTCGTAGCTGAACTCAAAAAAATCCCGCCCGTCATAAACAAGGTTGACCGGCGATCCGCCCTTCATGTGGCCCCCCTTGATAACGGTCCATGCCGGCCCCATCTGCGCAATCCGGCGGGCCGCCTCCCGCATATCGGCAAGTCCGCTGACTCCGATGCCAGCAAGTGCCGCGGCCTCCGGCAGGTTGGGCGTAACCACGGCGGCAAGGGGCAACAGACGGCTCCGCAGCACCGATTCGGCCTCCGCACTCAGCAGGCATGCACCGCTCTTGGACGTCATCACGGGGTCGGCGACGAGGTTTTCCATGCCGTATTCCCTGATGCACCCGGCGACGGTTTCCACAACGGGAACCTCGGCCAGCATGCCGGTTTTTACGGCATCGACGCCGATATCCTCGGCCACCGCCCGGATCTGTCGCGCGACGAAATCCGGGGGGACGGGGAAGATGCCGCTCACAGCGATCGTGTTCTGCGCCGTCAGGGCCGTCAGCGCGCTCATGGCGTAGCCGCCAAGCGCGGTAATGGTCTTGAGGTCGGCCTGGATGCCGGCCCCGCCACCGCTGTCGCTGCCTGCTATTGCAAGAATCCTTGGTATTTTCCTGTCGATGGGTCCGGTTCGCCTCAATCGTGGAGTTTTTCCGCCAGTTCAACGACCCGGCTCCCGAGCTGCCGGCACTGGTCCGCCGCGCGCTCATCGGGTTCGTTGACCGCTATCGGGCCGTAATGGTCGCCCATCGGTGTACCCTGCACGATCATGCCGTGGATCAGCATGGCCTGGAGTATGGACATGACGGTGGTTTCATTCCCGCCCCCGGGGTTTGCCGACGAGGAGAAGGCCCCGCCCACCTTGCCTTTCAACCGCCCCTGGAATTTCACCGACCCGTCGAAAAGCTTCTTCACCTCGTAACTCATAAGGCCGTAATAGGTCGGAGAACCGATGATAACGGCCTCGAAATCCAATAGCTCCTCGGCTGCGACATCGCCGACCGGTTTCAAAACGACATGCGCGCCCGCATCTTCCGCCCCCTCGGCCACTAGTTCGGCCATCCGCCGGGTATTGCCGCTGCCGGAATAATATGTCACCAACGCTTTGACCATATAGCCATCCTCCCTGATGTAAAGATATTTCCCGTAACCCACGTCGATCCGCGGTAAATCGGAACCGTTTCGTCAACCGGACCGATTGCGTTCCATGGCGGCTTCGGAACCGGTAGCGATTATTTGCGCACAGTTTGAAATCGGAATGCGGTTCCCTTGAGGACCCGCACCGGGATTTCCAGCGTTTTGGGACAAGGAATACGTTGCACCTTCAGCTCCGGAGGCCGCCGCATCAATGGGCCACCTCGCTGTAACGCGATTCCCTGATAACCGTAACCTGGACTTCGCCGGGATATTGCAGGCCGTTCTCTACTTCCGTAGCTATGTCGCGCGCCAGCCGCGCGGCGCCCTTGTCGTTGACATTGTTTGCATTCACCAGCACCCGGACCTCGCGTCCGGCCTGGATCGCAAAAGCGGCGTGGACCCCTTTGTGTTTTGATGCCACGTTTTCAAGTTTTTCAAGCCGCTTAACATACCGCTCGAGCGTCTCGCGCCGGGCGCCCGGGCGGCTGGCACTCATGGTATCGGCGGCAAGTATCAACCCGGCATACAACGATGTCGGCTCCACATCTTCATGATGCGCCTCGATCGCATTGACAATGATGGGGTCTTCCCCCGCGCGGCGCGTTTCATCAGCACCGATCACCGCATGGGAACCTTCCTGATCGTGATCCAGGGCCTTGCCGATGTCATGAAGGAGACCCGCCCTCTTGGCGAGCCGAACGTCCAGCCCCAACTCCCCCGCCATAACCACAGCAAAACTGGCAACTTCCATCGAATGCTGCAAGACATTCTGTCCAAAACTCGTCCGGAACTTGAGGCGCCCGAGCAACTCCTTGATACCATCGGGTATCGTTGCAAGCCCCATCTCGTAGGCGGCCTCGTTGCCGGTCTCTTTTATGATATTCTCCACTTCAGCTCGCGCCTTTTCGGTGATCTCTTCGATCCGCCCCGGGTGGATACGCCCGTCGGCCACCAGCCTTTCCAGCGCCAGGCGCGCCACCTCCCTCCTTACACTGTCGAAACTGCTTATAACCACCACCCCCGGCGTATCATCGACGATAAGATCCACACCCGTAGCCTGTTCGAAAGAGCGTATATTGCGCCCTTCACGCCCGATTATACGCCCCTTCAGATCATCATTGGGTAACTCGAGTGTACAGACGGTTGTTTCACTGGTCGTATCGGTCGCACAGCGCTGAAGGGCGCTGACAAGGATCTTCTGAGCCTCCCGGTCGGCCTTTTCCTTCGTCTCAGCTATCTTGTCCTCGTACATGCCGGCACAATCTTCTTCCACGTCCCGCCTTAAATGATCCAGCAACATGCGGCGGGCATCCTCGCGGGAGAGGCCGCTGATCCTGTGGAGCTCGCTCTTCTGCTTCTGGATCAGTTCTTCGACCTCGACATCTTTTTCCACCAGTTTCTTCCTGTTGGCGGCCAGGTTCTTCTCGGCGGTCTCAATATAACGCTCCTTCTGATCGACCTCGTCCTGCTTTTTGTCCAGATTGTCTTCCCTCTTATCCAGGCGTCTTTCGGTCTGGCGCAGCTCTTTGCGTCCCTCCTGAACCTCTTTCTCAAAATCTTCGCGGAGCTTGATGATATCCTGCCGCGCCTCCACCTGCATCTCTTTCTTAAGCTGCTCCGCCTCGCGCCGCGCCTGCTCCAGGATTTCCTTCTGTTTACCCCTGGCGCTTTTCAACAGTGCGCCGGCAACGAGAATCCTGAGAAAATATCCCGTTGCCGCCGCGAGAACTGCAACAACTGTCAATGTCAAAGGGTTTGTCATAACGTTCGCTAACCTCCCCGCTTCCGTTCTGGAAGCGAACAGCAGCGTAACGCCTTCTGAAATCATCGGACAACGGAAGGAAGCAA
>PUMZ01000007.1 GCA_003551565.1 Candidatus Brocadiaceae bacterium
GAATAATTATTTTAAAGAAGGTCGCAATCGTAATAGAAGCCGTTCTCTGCGCACTCTGCGATCTCTGCGGTAAAAAATCAAATAACCAAAGATTATCCTTAGTTATGCAAGTAAGCACTAGAACACAAGAGCGGACAGAGCGAGCAGCCCGGCGAGGTAAAAACCGGCGTCTGTCAGTGCTTCGCCGCTTTCTCCTCCAGGCAGTTTATTGTGCAGATACAACCGGTTGATGAGCATATAATAGCAAGGCACCAAAAGCATAACATATCCGACGCCGGAAATCCAGCCGATAAGAGCCGAACCAAGCAGCAGGACAAACTGGATGGGCGCGATGAGCAGCAGTATACGGGCGGATGCGCGCCGGCCGAAGGCGACCGCGATTGTTTCACGCCCGACCAGTTGATCTCCCTCCACATCCCGCATATCTGTGAGCAATGTCCTGTAAAATGCCAGTAAAGCGACAAAAAGGGCGAAAACCGCCAGAGGCGCGATGCGCTTCCCGGGCAGGTCAACCGACAGAAAAGGAACCAGAACCGTCGTGGTGGCCCAGGCGAGGGCGACAAAAAACTCTTTTGACCCCGTCAATTGGCGGCCCCTGTCCAGGCCCGCAAATATCGGCTTAAACCTCTTCGGCATACAATAAAGCAACCCTCCCGCCGTGCCCAGAAGGATGAGGATAAACGGCGCCGTTCCGAGCATAAGGCTCAATCCGATCGATAGCGCGGCGGTGGCGGTTGCAAGCAACAAAAGGGGACGGGCATGGGTCTCAAAGAATTTGCCCAGTTCCGGTTCGTTCAGCTGCATGGCTTTGAGCTTGGTATACTGGTGCAGGAGGTGTTGTGAGACGATAAAACAGAAGGCGAGCGCCATGCACAGGGCAAGCGGTCCCCACGGCAGCCCCAGCAGGGCGAATGCCGCATAGGTCATGCAGGCGGCCCCTCCGCCCAGAAAAGCGTTGGTTCTGATCGGAACGGTTAAGAGGCGCCTGAACCGGGACGCCAACGGCCGGTTGCGTTCCTCCTCGCTGTTGCGCAGCTTGCCGGTGATGCGCCTGATCATCCAGTTCGGTGTGGAGCCGCCCGCTGTTATTCCGATTCTGTGGAAATCAAGGATCTTTTCCACAGGCAGTTCATCTTCGTTTTCAACATGGAAGACGGGCGTGCCGGTATCGGCACATATCTGTGCCAGACGGCAGGTGTTGGCGCTGTTGTATCCGCCGACCACGATCATCGCATCGACTTGGCGGGCGAGTTGAACGGCTTCTTCCTGACGCTCCTGGGTGGCTCTGCATATGGTGTCGAATATCTTGCACTCGCCGCACCTGGCACGGATTTGAGAAGATAAGTCCTGGAAAAGCATTTTGTTCTGGGTGGTCTGGGCCACAACGACCGCCTTTCCGACAGGGCCCATATTTGCAACGTCCTGCGGGGTCGTGACCACGACCCCGGCCTCACCGGCGTAGCTCATCACGCCCTCCACTTCCGCATGGCCCGGATCTCCTATGATGATGCATTTGTAACCGCGGGCGGAATACTTCCTGACGATTTCCTGGACCTTGCGCACGTGCGGGCATGTTGCGTCGATGATTTTTTTGGAGAATCTGCGTGTTTCGTTCAACTTTGCGGGCGATATGCCATGTGCCCTGATGACGGCTGTGCCGACCTCGCCCGGCGCCGCGCCATCACCAATCGCCGTGACCTCCTTTTGCTTGAGCGTCTGAAGAACCTGCCGGTTGTGGATGAGGGGCCCGAGCGTGGAGACCGGTTTGGGGGAAGTCGAAGAGTTGGCGGCATCCAGGCAGAGGTTCAGAGCGCGCCGCACGCCCATGCAAAAACCGGCATGCCGCGCTATGACGATTTCCAGACGATCGGACATTATCGGGTTTCCATTGCAAAAAAAAGCGATTGTTGGGACAATAATGGTGAGGCGTTTTGTGCCATTCGAAATCGACCTGCAATGTACAGTATAATGGATGAACGTAAAATATAACAAGGTCGACCGGGTTCCCGGAGGACATTCCGATGAGCAGAATATCATCCAACCACTCAACAACAATGAAGTTGATGATCGTGTTGTTGTTAGCCTGTTTATGGCTGCCGGCCGGTGCGTATGCCGATGGGGAGGATGAATCACCGCAACGGGTCCTGAACCGGTGTGCGGAAGAACTGGCCGAAGTTATTGCACCCGGGGCAACGCTGCACCTTGTTTGCAGCGGTCCCACGAAAATCGCCCGCTACACATCCGCCATGCTGGGTTTTGTGCTTGAGGCCAGGGGATACGGCATCACCGAGGCGACCGCCCCGGCTCGGCCGTTTGCGGATTCTGAAAGCATGGAGGAACCCCCTGCCTCTATTTTCGAGAAAAGCCGCTTTGCCGACGACCTCTTGCTGATCGATCTGGAGCTGGAAACGGATGCAAACGCTGTCATCGATCTTTATTTATGGGACGTGGAATCACGGGAGTTGAAGCGGGGTATCACGCGGAGTTTTTCCGTATCCGCCGGGTTGCAGGAACTGGGCGGTATAGTCCCTGAAAGCCCACCGAGGGACGATCTGCCATGGCTGGAGCTTTTCGGGGAACTGGTCCCTGCGTGCGACCTGGCCGGGAAAGGTCCGGAGAGAGGCTGGCGGCTGAGAGAAGGGAAATTTTACTTCCGGAACGGCTACTGGCGCCAGGCCGCCGAAAGCTTTGCAGGAACCGCCCATGAGGCGGTGACGGAATCTTTTTTCTACGAAATGATGGCCATTAAATACGGCACGGGCGCCGGAGAGGTCCTGGAAAGGGTGGACGATATGTTAAAACTCCATCCCGACAGCGGCCCGTTATATGCACTGAAGGCATGGATGACCTTCAGGGAAGGCCGGAGTGAAGATGCGGCAATGATCCTGGAACAGGCGCGCCTCTCGGATGTGGCGCGTGAGGGGTTGTATATTTTTGCGGAATATCTGCTCCTGTTGCAGGATGGCAGGGCGGAAGCGGCTGAGGAACCACTCCTCAACGCGGTGGAAGCAATGCCCGATACCGCGTTTATCCAGCTTCAAGCGGCCCGTCACTACTGGCGGCGGGCGGATCTCGATGAAGCTGTCCGTTTTTTTCGCCGCGCGATCGGCGCAGGCGCCGATGATGCGGGGGTTTACATCGAGCTGGGGATGGCTCTGTCCGCATCCGGCGAATCGGGAGCGGCTATCGAAGCATTTATGGAGGTGTTCCGCCACAGGCGGGGGGACCTTTCCGTGGCCAGGCGCCTCTCCTCGATGCTGCGCTCCGCCGGCCGATACGAAGACGCTCTGCGGGTGTTGGCCGAATGTGTCGAGGCCAATCCGGAGGCCGCCTCACCGGTGATAACACTCGGAGATTTATATGTCTATGGCTGGCGCATAGAGGAGAGTGTCGGAGCATATAAAAAAGCCCTGCAACGGGATTCCTCTTCCGGATACGCTAAAGTGGCCCTGGCTTGTTCCTACCTGCTGAAAAGGGAGTCGGATAAAGCAATCGATCTGCTTGGGCGTTCCCTGGAAAACGACCAACGGGATGCAAGAACGCTCCTGATGCTCGGAGAAGCGCTGCTCCACAGAGGGCAGATCGATGAAGCAATCGAGAACCTCGTATCGGCGGCCAAGGATTCCGAATATGAACATATGGCCAGGATAGCACTTTCCAATGCCTTGTTGCAGTCCGGCGAGCCGGACAGGGCCATTCGCGAGGCCCAGCTGGCCGTCTCCTCGCAGCCCGATTCCCTCGCTTTTGCCGCCCTGGCGCGTGCGTTGATGGAGGCCGGTCGGTTCCGTGATACGCGCCAGGCCATCGAAAAAGGACTGAAATCCACGCCAGATTCGCCCGACCTCCGTTGCGCCGCCATCGAGCTGAAACTGCTCAATGCACAAAATGCCGGCAGTGAAGCGAAAAAAAACGAACTCTATGCGAAAGCCGTTGGTATGTCCGAAGACATCATCCGAACCGCCCCTTTCCACCTGGAAGCCTACTTGCTGGGGGGCTACAGCGCGCTGGAAATGGGGGATTTCGAGCTCTGCGCACAGATGTGGAAATCCGCCGCCGAACTCGACCGGTGGGATCCGGATCTGGCATGGCAGCTTGCCCGGATATATTATAATGAACTGGAATCCCCGGAAGAAGCAGCGCCGTACTTCCAACGCCATATCGAATTGGGCGGCGACTACGCGGATGAAGCGGCCGGATACCTGGAAGGGATGCCGTAATGGATTCGGGCCGGGGGCCTGGCCGAAAACCCGGCCCGTAGTGGACGCTTTCAAGCCTGCCTGCCGGCAGGCAGGCGGCGTTTGCTTTCTGCCACATCTGCACCACGGAGAACGCGTGAAATAAGCGGTATAATCACCGTAAAATTTAGGCTGGTCCGCATCAATACACAATCCCCATATCGATAAATTCGGTTCCGATGCCGAACTCATCGTTCAGCAGGGTCCCGACGGCTTGAACACCAAAGACTTCCGTAGCATAATGGCCGCCAAAAATGGCGTTGATCCCGTATTCCCGCGCCTGGTGGTAGGCCGTGAGTCTGGGCTCACCGCTGATAAAGACGTCAATGCCTTTTTCGGCGGCTTCTCCGATCTCGGAAGCGCCGGCCCCCGAAACCACCGCAACGCTGCGCACCCTCTCTCTGCCGAAATCCATCGTTGCAACGGTATTGTTAAGAACGGCCCGGATGCTGTTCTTGAGTTCGGCGTATTGCACCGGTTCCGGAAGCATCCCGCTGAACCCGACCGGCGGGCCGAGCGAGGAACCAAACGGATTGAGTTCGATCAGCCCCAGCGCCCTGCATATCTGGGCGTTGTTGCCGACTTCCGGGTGGGCGTCGAGCGGCAGATGGCAGGCGTACAATGCCATATCGTGCTCCAGCAGAAACTTCAGCCGCCGGTAATTGAGCCCGGTAATGCGCTTCAAAGAATCGCCCCAGCTCAAACCGTGATGGGTTATCAGCAGGTCGGCGTCGCGCTGTGCCGCTTCCACAAAGAAGTCCTGGCAAGCGTCAACCCCGATGCAGATCCGGCGGACGGTCCCGCTGTTGCGGACCTGAAGCCCGTTGTTGGAATTATCGGAGAACTCCTCCACGCGGAGCCGGCGGTCCAGAAAGGATACGATCGCGTCCAATGGCAAGGCGGCCATGATATGGTTTTCCTCCCCGGTCGATATTCCGTGAGTCACGTCCTCCCCTGGAACGTCCAACAGACGCCCGGTGCCCCGGTTCGTAAATACGATAACGTATTCTTTCTCCGCGCCCCCGACGGCACGGGGCCGGCGGGGCGCGCTGTCCGGGGCTCACCGGATCGTTGCACACACGCCATTTTACTCCTCCGCCCCGGGGATGTCAAAACACGATGCGTTTGCATGAGGGATGCTTTTGGCCTATAATGAACAAAATGTTCAAAATTTGTGATACTGTTGATCGCCTGCGCCGCCGGCCGGGAATATGAAAAAAGAACAACGCATCGATCGATTGCGACGGCGCCTGCGCGCCGAACCGCGCGAGTGGCGGGTGGAGGAACTCGCCGCCATGTACGAAGTCTCTCCGTTGACCATACGCCGTGACCTTGCGGAGATGGCAAAGCGGAAACTCATCCTCAGAACGCACGGAGGGTGCATCGTCGCCGATCAGGTTGCCGATTCTCCCTATTACAGGCACATATCGGTCAATTTCGAGTACAAGAGCATGATCGGCCGCCTTGCCGCCCGGCAACTCCGGGCGGGACAGAGCATACTGATCAACGACGGGTCGACGTGTTTCCACCTGGCTTCCCATCTCGGCGGATGCGCTCCCCTGACGGTTTATACCAATTCCATCGCCATGATATCGGAGTTGAGCCGGTTCCCGGGGATCAGGATCTCTGTGCTCGGCGGGGAATACGACCGGGATCTTTTCTACCTGGTGGGAAGCATGATGGAACGCATTCTGGAGATGCTCGAGTTCGATATTGTGTTTTTGGGCACCGACGGAATCGACGAAGAGGGCCGGTGCCTGGTTGGCGATGCGGACGTGGCAAGGGTGACCGAGGTCATGTTGCGCCGGGGGCGGAAGCGGATACTGCTCGCCGACCACACAAAACTGAAGGCCGGCGGAAGCGTGGCTTATGCATCACTTGAAGATTTTGATGCCTGGATAACCACCCCGGGTCTGCCCCGGGAGACGGCGCGGGCATTCGATCCGATGACAACCATAATGGAGGCGCAGCCATGTCGGGAGGAATAAATATTTTATGGGCGAGCGTGGACCCGTGCGAGGTGCCGCTTGTTGTGACGGAAAACGTGCCGGGACCGCGTTCGGTGCAGATGCACGGCAGGGCGTCGGAGATCATGAAGGGTTACTCCGGACAGGTGAAACTTTTTCCGGTTGTGTTCGATCAGGGCCATGGATGCACGCTGACCGATGTTGACGGGAACACTTACCTCGACTTCTCTTCCGGAATCTACGTGGCAACGCTCGGGCATTGCCATCCCAAAGTGACCGCGGCGGTGCAGGAGGCGGCGGGGCGGCTGATGAACTGCCACGATTTTACCACGCCCGTGAAGCTGGAACTGATGGAGAAGATGCGGCAGATCCTGCCCGGTGATCTCTCCGGCATACAGCTCTACGACAGCGGTACCACTGCCGTGGAGGCCGGGCTGCGTGTATGCCGTGCGGCGACCGGCAAGTTCGAGATGCTTTCCTGTTTCGGCGACTTCCACGGAAAAAGCGGACATGCCGTCAGCCTGGCCAGAATGAAGAAGGCGGTCAACGGCGCCGGGAGGACGCAGGGTTTCTACATGATGCCGCGCCCGAATCCGTACCGTCCCTGGTTTAAAAAACCGGACGGCTCCATCGATACGGATACATATCTTGATTTTTACGACGAATTCCTCCTGGAAGCGACGACCGGGCAGGTGGCGGCCATCGTGCTTGAGCCCATACAGGGATGGGCCGGTTCCATATTTCCTCCGGACGATTTTTTCCCGAAACTGCGCCGGTGGTGCGATGAGCGGGGCATACTTCTTTTTGCGGATGAGGTGCTGACGGGCATGGGACGCACCGGTTCGTTCCTCGCCATGGAACACTGGGATACTCTGCCCGATGTGGTGACACTCGGGAAAGGGTTCGGCAACGGGTTTCCCGTCACGGCCATGATCGTTCGCGAGCCGTACGCGGAATCGGTCGAGGGAATCAGCGCATCGACCAGTTACGGCGGTAACCCGATGGCCTGTGCGGCGGCGCTTGCCTCAATCAAGGCGATCGAAGAGGAGGGACTGCTGGAGAACGCGAAGAGGCTGGAGGAGTATTTTACCGTGCGGCTGGCGAAGATGAAAGAGGCGCACCCCATAGTGGGGGATGTTCGCTGCAAGGGCTGCCTGATGGGGGTGGAACTGGTGAAGGACCGCGCAACAAAGGAGCCGTTCGATGCCGCGGGAACGATGGTGTACCGGAAAGCATTCGCCAAAGGACTTGCGTGGATACCTGCCGGGCATATTCTCAGGATGAGCCCGCCGATCGTGATGGATGTGGATGTGGCTGCGCGGTGCATGGATATCATCGACGAGGCGCTCGGAGAGACGGAAGACGAACTCGGATGGTGATGGGGAGCGGAAAACCCCCGGGGTAGTAAGGCATGGCGGGAATTAAAATTATTGGAGGATGTCAGCACGATGGAAAACATCCGTTTTGAGAGACTGTTCAATCGTTCGGAGCGCACCGTTATCGTTGCGATCGATCACGGCGAGTTCGACGGGCCGCTGGAGGGCATGGAAGACCTGCCACAGACGGCGTCCCAAATCGATCCCTGCATCGACGCCGTGCTGCTCGCCCCCGGCATGCTGGTGCACTGCCGTCACGCTTTCAACTACAAGGGCGCACCGATGGCGGTGGTCCGGCTCAACTGGAGCACGGTTTATTGTTACCGGTGGGACTACGGCGACTCCGTCACCGTGCCGGCCTGTTCGGCGGCCGAGGCCGTGCGTAACGGCGCCGATGCGGTCCTGATATCGCTGACGCTCCAGACCGGCAGCGAGGCCGTCGACGCGTCGAATGTGGAGTGTTTCCGCCGGCTTTGCGAAGAGGCTCACCGGCTCGGGATGCCCGTTATAGGGGAATACTATCCGCCCAGGCCCGGGAGCCTTTCGGAGGACGATCTGCACGGGAAGGTTTACATATCGACCCGGATACTGGCTGAACTCGGCGCCGATGCGATCAAGACCTTCTACACAAAGGAGTTTGAAAAAGTGACGCAATCCTGTCCGGTGCCGGTTTTGGGGCTCGGGGCCGAACGCTGTCCCACGCAACTTCAGGCTCTGGAACTGGCCCGGGACGAGGTCGCGGGCGGGGCGGGCGGTGTCGTGTTCGGGCGCAATGCCATACAGGTGTCCGATCCCGCGGCGTTTCAGCGCGCCCTGTGTGATGTGGTCAAAAGGGAGGTCTCCCCGCAGGAAGCTGCGGAGAAACATGGTCTGACGTCCTGAAAACTTTGAGAAGAACGGGAGAATCTGTCATGGGTATCAGCCTGGGACTTGTAGGACTAGGTTCGTTCGGATCGGCGTTTGCACCCCTGTTCAAATCCCACCCGCTGGTGGACCGGATCGCGCTGTGCGACCGGGAACCGGAGCGTGTGGAAAAGTTCGCGAAAGACCCATTTTACCGCGACAAATTTGACCGTTCGGATGCCTACGGCAGCCTGGACGAAATCTGCGGCTCCGACGTCGACGCCCTGGTCATCATCACCCAGCCGTGGCTGCATGCGCCGCAGTGCATCCAGGCGATGGAGGCCGGCAAGCACGTTTACAGCGCCGTGCCGATCATATCGATTCCGGACGGTAACGAGATTCTGCAATGGTGCGAGAGGCTGGTGGAGACGTGCCGGCGCACGGGGATGCGTTACATGCTGGGCGAGACCACCTGCTACAGGCCGCAGGCCATGTTCTGCCGCAGGAAGGCCGCCGAAGGGGCATTCGGAGACTTCGTCTACTGCGAGGGCGAATACTTTCATGATGTGGACAACGGGTGCAATCTGCGCGAGGTCCACAGGCTGCGCACAAGCAGCCGGAGCGGGCGGGAATGGCTTGAGTTCAGGAAAAAATACCAGGAAATCGGTGCGCAGAACGGGCCGATGCACTACCCGACACATTCGACCAGCGGCCCGGTCTGGACCATGAACGCGCATGCCGAGAAGGTGACCGCCTATGGCTTCCGGAACAGGACGGGCGATCCCTATTTTGACGACAGCGCTTTTTCCAACGAAGTGGCGCTGTTCCGAATGAGCAACGCTTCGATTGTAAGAATAGCGGAGATGCGTGAGACTCCCGGGACACCGGGCGGCGGCAGCGAGGCGTTCAGGATATTCGGCACAACCGGGTCGTTTTCCGAAGATCGCTGGTTCGGAATCCGGCGTCCGGATCCGGAGAAGATCGACTTCGGAAATCTGCCCCGTCCCGAAGTGCGTTCGCTGACACCCGGGGAGATGCGCGATCCGCTTCCGGAAGATGTGCGCCAGGCATTCAAGCGGGCGATGAACCCCGGAGCGGAAGAGAAGGACCTGCAGGACATGGACTTTTCACCGACGGGGCATGGTGGCTCGCATCCCTATCTTGTGCACGAATTTGTCGATGCAGTTTCCTCCCGGCGGCAGCCGGCGATCAATGTCTGGGAGGCTGCACGCTACATGGCCATGGGTGTGACGGCGCATCAGTCGGCGCTGCGCGATGGAGAGACACTGGATGTTCCCGACTGGGGGGATGCGCCGGAGTGAGAAAATGACGCCGGGGCCGGGGAGGCGTAAGTTCTCAGTGAACCCCTCGAAGCATACGCCATATCATGATTTATAAGACGTATAAACTGTAAGGCAATCCTGCAGGAGAAGCGACATGTCCGAACAAAAACTCGAACCACAGCTCCACATGCGCCGTTGCGGACTGGGGGGGCTGGGCCGGCTTGCGCTGCCGGAGGGATATTCCATCCGATCATACCGTCCCGGCGACGCGGCGGAGTGGAACCGGATCATTGCGGAATCCTTCGGAGGCGGGCCGGAAGACTGGAATTTTGACCGGATCATGCGGCCGGAGGTTTCCTTCCGTCCGGAACGCGTGTTTTTTATCTGCAGCCGCGACGAGGCCGTGGCCACGGCCTCGGCCTTCTGCCGCCCTGCGTTCATGCCAGGTTTTGGTATGCTCCATTACGTCGCCGTCCTGCCCGAGCATGCCGGACGGAGGCTCGGGCTCCAGGTCTCGCTGGCCGCGCTGATTTGCATGCGTGAGGACGGGCGCAGCGGCGCCTGGCTCTCGACCGACGACTTCCGCCTGCCGGCGATTAAGACTTACCTGAATCTCGGGTTCGAGCCGCTGCCTGTCCATGAAAACCAGCCCGACAGGTGGAGGGAGGTTTTTCGGCGTCTGGCTGCGCCCGGGTTGTCCGAGCGATTTGATGCCGCCCTTTCCGGCCCTCTGTGGCAGGCTCCGGATTATCACGCGGACGATTACGATTACGAAGGGAGGCTGTGAGTTCCAGGGAGATTTCAAATTCCGTCTGAGCGGCGCCGCATTTTTCCACTGCCGGGTCACGCAGAACGATGGCGAACAGGCCGTCTGTTCGCCGGTCTGGGTCGGGTGATAACATAATTTCCTCAGAGGTGCGTTCCTGAATCCCGCTCCGTGAGGCAATAGTTTTGGCGCTGCTGCCGCGATGAACCCGACGGCAGCGATGGACGCGGCTCAGTGGATAACTGCATGCGGAGATTGCAATGACAGATGAAAGAGGTTACCGGAGGTTTGCGGACCGCTGGCAGGAAAATGCCCGCCTGGTTATCGATACGATCGCAATGCGCCCGGCCCGCAGCATCCCCACGGCGGGGATGAATGTGATGCAAAGGTCGCACCTCGAGCGCTTTTCCGGTCGTGAACCCGGCTCATACGAGCGCGATCCGGTGGGGGTTTATCTGGATTTTCAGCGCTGCGCCGGCGCCTGCTTTATCGGCCAGTGGATTCCGGAAAATCCGCTCAAAATGGGGGAGGACGGCTTCGGCGAGGGTGCAGATCGCGGCGTCACGACGGGCGTCGAGGAGATCGTGCGTGACGGAGTGCGTATCGACTCGCCGGAGGCGGTTGTCGAACATATGGAGAAGCACCTGTTTCAGCTTTGGCGGAGGCAAAAACGCGAACTTGAAGCCGACGAGGACGGCCGGGTGCAGGCACTCATCCGCGGCGAGGTCGAGGTGCAGAACCTTTTCGGCACGAATATTCTCAAGGTCCCTTACAGCGGGTTCTTTGCCTTTCCCATGTTTCTCTACCCGCTCTACGGATACCAGTCTTATTTCATGGCCTACGCGCTGTATCCGGATGTGATCGAGCGCTGTTTCTCGTTGCAGGCCGATACCGCGGAAGTGCACAACCGTCTTGCCGCCCGGGCGATTCTGGAAGGGGAACTCCCGCGCATGGTGCGGCTGGATCACGATATGGCCGACTCGCGCGGAACGCTCGTTGACATAAGGAGCCTTGACCGGCTCTGGTTCCCGCATTTCGCGCGCGCCATCAGGCCCCTGGTCAGTGCCGGCATACGTCTCCTCTGGCACTGCGACGGCAACCTGATGGAAATGGTTCCCCGCCTGATCGAGGCGGGAGTGGGCGGTTTCCAGGGGTTTCAGTATGAGGACGGCATGGACTACGAAAGAATCTGCCGGATGCGAAACCGTGAGGGGGAGAGCCTGTTTATCATGGCGGGTGTCTCGGTGACAACGACGCTGCCGCACGGCTCGCCCGGCGATGTGCGGCGTGAGCTGGACTGGCTGGTGGAGAAGGGGCCGAAGACAGGGCTGACACTGGGGTGTTCGAGTTCGGTCACGCCGGGGGTGCCGAGGGAAAATATGGAGGCCTTGCTCGAGGGGTTCGCGCACTACAGACAACACGGGAGGAAGTGAGAGGGTTGTTGCGTTATCCCGTTTATTTCACGCGTTCCCGGTGGTGCAGACGCGGCAGGGGCGCCGGCATTTCGCGGTTCAATCTTCCGGACGGTCGGCATGGAAAGCACGGCAGATTCTTCGGTATTTTTCGCAGGCTTCGTCCATGGCGCCGGATGATTTCGGGTCGGGCTGATGAACGTTTTTTACCCGGTAAAATGTGCGGCTGCAGTTCTGGAGCGATTCAAAATCTCCGCATCCGTAAGCGGCCAGCATGGCGGCGCCGAGAACGGCGGCTTCGCTGACCTGCGGTTCCTCCACCGGCATGGCAGCGGCATCCGCCTGGATTTGGAGCCAGAGCTTGCTGTTTGCACACCCCCCGATCGAGCGCAATGTGTCGATACGGTACCCATGCCCGTGAAGGAAATCAAGATTTTCACGCATGCTGAATGCAAGCGATTCGAGGATGGCGCGGTAAATATCCCCCCGGCGGTGCCGGAGCGTCAGCCCGTGGAAAACGCCGCGCATTTCCGGGTCCGGCCGCGGAGAGACTGCGCCGTCAAAATGGGGGATAACGCTCAGTCCCCGGCATCCGGCGGGGGTGTCCGATGCTTCGCTTTCCAGCTGCTGCGCCGGAAGACCGGGTGCAAGTTCACGCCGGAACCAGTCCAGCACCAGGCCGGCCGTTTTGCTGTAGGCCAGCAGGTGGTAGTAGGGGCGCAGCGGGAACCGGCCCGTCATCAGCCCGCGGGGCAGGGAGCCGGGTTGCCGGTCGGTCAGCGTGACGAGTGCCAGGCAGGTTCCGGTTGTGACGGAGAGTATGCCGGGCCGGCAGTTGCCTGCGCCGAGCGCTCCGGCATACTGGTCGTTTGTGCCGGTGACAAGCAGCGTCCCGGATGAAAGCCCCCATCGGGCCGCCTCGGGAGAGTTGAGTTCTCCTATCGGCGTTCCGGCCGGTTGGATACGGGCGAGCTGATCTTCGCTTATGCCTACTGCATCGAGGGCTGACGGGCAATACGATTCCGTGTTCCAGGCGCAGAGGCCGGTTGATCCGGCGGTATTGGGGTCGCTGACGGCCCGTCCCGTCAGGCGGTAAGAAAGATAATCGGGCAGGAGCAAATATTGTGCGGCGTCTTTCATCGCATGCGGGAAGTGCTCTTTCAGCCATTGTATTTTTGCGCCGGATGCGATGTCTTCCACTGCGGGTCTGCCCGCAGCCGGGCGGGCCGTTTCCAGCGCCTCGTTGATTGCCCGGGCCTGCACGCGTGCGCGGCTGTCGTACCAGAGGATCGCCGGATGGAGTGGAGTGCCGTTGCGGTCGAGCACCACAAAGGTCTGGCCCTGCGATGCGACGGCCATGGCTTGAACGGCGGCGCCCGCTTGCCGCACGGCCCCGGCGGCGGCCTTCCGCGCAGCCTCTTCAATGGCGGAAATCTCCACTTCAGCGCGCCCGTCCCCTGTTTGAAGGGGGCTGTAGGCGCGTCTGGCAAATCCGAGGCAGGCGCCCGTGCGGTCGAAAACTCCGGCTTTTGCCCCCGTTCCGCCCAGATCCAGACCGAGGTAGGCGGTCGTTTGCGTTTTCTTCGTGGTTTTTTTCATGAACTAAAGTACAAAACGTTTTATGCCGTCTTTCAATCTGGTAACGTTGAAATTTATCAAAAGCCCCGTTCGTTTATGAAATAAGCGGGATAGGATCAGGCTCCCGTGACAACGTGCGTTTCCCAGCCCATGAACGTCGCGAATTTGCGCAGCAGACCGGTGGCAGTGCCGTAGACCAGTGCGGAGTGATGCGTGCCGCCGAGGCGGCTGTAACTTTCGAGAAAATCAGCGATGGGCATCTGCGGTCCGAACCAGCCGCGCACGGAGCCCTTGAACCGGTCCTCCCGTGCACCGCACATCCGGCCGGGTGCAAGGATCAGCCGGAAACTGCTGCCGGACGCGGGCGCCAGGTTGACGAGGACGGCGTCGCCCGGTTTCAGGCATCCTGCGGCTATAACCGGGCTGTCGGCGTCCGTATACGGAAAAGGCTTGCATACCAGTTGGGGCTGATCCGCAAGAAGATCAACATTGACCTCACCCATATGGCTGAGGAAAATGCGGTTGCCGGCCCAGTCGGGACAGAACATTTCAGTGAATGTCGTCTCGCCGCAGTAACGCGCCAGCACGGAGACCAGCGAAGCCGTGAGCAGATCGCCTTCACCGGCGTATCCGATGCCCCGCGCCATCGCCTTGCTGATTTCCAAAAACGGCATGACCGGCATGCCGGATTCACGCGTAATATGGAGGAAATTCACGGAAAACGCGTCGATGTTCTCCTTCTCAAGCCAGCGACGGAGCGCCAGCGCGGCGATGGTGGATGTCCGGTGTGTTGCGGGGTCAAGACCGTCCGCGGTAAAACGCTTCAGGTCATCACGCATCTCCGTTCCGATTGCACTTTCAGGGACCGCTTCCGTCAGGGAGGCGATCTCACCGGCCGCGGGTTGGACGGGCGGGCCGTCCGTCAGTTCCGTCAGCACATCGTCGGGCACGGAGAAGTCGCCCATGCCTTCGAATGCTTCGCCGATTATGCCGGTGCGGGTCGTTTTCATGGCTGCCGCCATTGCGGAAGCCCGGAGGTGTTCGCACACCCGGTCGATGACGTCGGACGTTTTCCAGTGTCCGGCCTCGATGGTGAAATTCTTGCCGTGACGCAGGAGCAGGTTGCACATGTCCTGCACCCCGTGTATACCGTGGTTGTTGCGGATCTGTGCCGGGTCCTGGGTCGGGCCGAAATCCCGGCAGGGCGTGGTGTCCAAAACGATCAGGGGCAGGTCCGTACCGGCGAGTGCGCCGATGGCCTCAAGCGAAGGGGAATACGCCAGGTGGAGTGTGACGATGGCGCACGCCCCGGCATTTTCGAAAGAGCGGACGGCGTGTTGGAATTCCCTGGCGACCCTGCAGGGCGTCACGGTCCGGGGCTGGAAGCCCCGCCCGACAAACTCCTCCTTGATCTGTTCGTAGAAAGCTTCGGCATCCCGGCGTCCCTGCGGGGAGACCCGGTCGTACAGTTCCAAATACAGGGGCAGCAGTCCAAACGTTATTTTTTTCATTGTTTTCTCCCGATGCGGGGGTTTCACACGCCTTCCAGCAGGCGCCGGGCATTTTTATGGAAAACATTTTCTATATCCTTTCGCTTCAGCCCCTGGTTTTCGGCGGCCTTTTTGAAGGCCAGGATTTCTTCGTAGAGCATAAAGGTCAGGTTGTCTTCCGATTCCGGACAGCGGCGCGTATGTTCATCGTCCCAGTCGGCCCGGTCAATATAGTTGATGTAGTTATGGCCTTCCCATATCCTTCGCCCCCGGACGGCGAATATGGGCAGGTCGCTGCCGTAAAGGATTCTCTCCGGCCCCGCCGTCCCGATCAGGTATTCGAATACGGGCCGGCAGGTGTTGGCCGATATGTCGTAGTAGAGCATGCCGAGATCTTTCAGGGCTGAGAGTCCTTTCCGGCCGGTTTCCGGCCAGTACGACCGGCCGACGTGGGCGATGATCAGTTTGAGGTCCGGATAGCGCCGGCATATCTCGTGCAGCTGGTCGATATTGCTCCTGTCGGCGAGCCTTCCGGCGCGCGGGACGTGCAACATCACGGGCCAGCCGCGCCGCTGCGCCGTCTCCAGCTGGCAGTGGGGGTAAATGTCGAGGATGGTGACTTCCCCGGCGCTCATGTTCCCGACCATGGTGGCATAGGATTTCAGCCCGCAGAAGCCACCCGCATCCATAACGTCTTCGAGTGTTGCCGGCCCCCATTCGGGCAGGGTCAGTGCAAACCCGCGGATGTTCGGATACAATTTCAACATGGCGCTGACATGGCTGTTGGCGGGCTCCAGGTTGTCGCGGCGGGGACTGCCGAAGCAGACAACCTGGACGTCCTTTCCGGGCAGGAGCTTCACATAGGCATCGAGCAGATTCTGCACGGTCATGTCGTGCCCGCAGGTCACCCACTGCGGCCAGAAAGCGGGCGGGTGGGTTGCCGGATCCCTCCCCTTGCGGGTTCCAA
Organism: Candidatus Brocadiaceae bacterium; assembly: GCA_003551565.1. Taxonomy (GTDB): domain Bacteria; phylum Planctomycetota; class Brocadiia; order SM23-32; family SM23-32; genus PUMZ01. Next base: position 15,918 of record PUMZ01000007.1, read on the forward strand.
CGTGCGCATGGATATCGATGATCTTGTCGGGAAGAAAGTCCTCGATATGCCGACGGTAAAACGGCATATCCACGCTGAAGTAATGCGGATCAACCTCCAGTCGTCCCTTTCTCAGGTCTTCCAGGGTGAACATCCTCCGTAGAAAAGACTTTCGCCGATAATCCTTCTTCACGCAACCTTTTTCAAGACGAAACTCGAAAAAGAATCGATACAGCAGCGTTTGCTTTTTGCCACATCTGCACCACTGAGAACGCGTGAAATAATCGTGTTAAGGCGCCCGGTTCGCATGCGATTTTCCGGGAAAGGCCTCCCCATTTAATGATCGGGCTGAACGTGCGGTGAAGCCTTCCCTGCGGGCCTGGCCGGGACGGCATCAAAGAGACGGTGCCGGCCGGGCTGCAGCTCGATGGCGTTCCCGGAATAGGGCAGTCTTGCCCCGGCAACGCTGCCTTCGGGGACGGCCACGGTCCATTCAAAGGTCGTTCCGTCATCGTTCCATTCGCTCAGAATTCGTCCGTACGGGCTCTCGTGGCGGCACCGGACCCATTCCAGACTCCTGATCGGATGCGGTTCGAGGAGGAACCGTCGGAACCCGGGATTTGCGGGGTCCGGTCTGATTCCGGCAAGGGTGTTGAAAAACCAGTTGTCGAACCCTCCCAGCATGGGGTGGTTGAGTGAGCGCGGTCCAAGCTTTTTATCGAGAGCCAGTTCGCCCCAGTATTCCCAGAGCGTCGTGGCGCCGCGTCGGATCAGGTCTCCTAAACCGGGGTAGCTGTCCTGGTGCATCAGGGCGAGTGCGAGCTCACCGTGTCCCCGGCGTGTAAGGACTTCGAAGAGGAAGCGGATTCCCATGATGCCGGTGTTGAGATGGGTGCTGCGTTTGACGATGTCGCCGACCAGCGCATTCAGCACGCGGGCTTCCTGATCCGCCGGTGGAATTTCAAAGTGCAGGGCCATGGCGTCGGCCGTCTGCGAACCGAACGTTCCGTGTTCCGGGTCGTAAAATTCCTTCATCAGAGCTTCTTTGATCATGGAGGCCCATGCGGCATACCGCCCGGCCGCGTCCGGAAGTCCGAGGACGCGGGCGGCAGAGGACATCACAAGGGCGCAGCGATAAAACCAGAGCGTCGTGGTCAGGGCCGGCGGCGTATGAGTGCAGGGCGAATCCGTCCCGGGATCGAACCAGTCGCCGAATCCGTCTTCGAGGATCCAGCCTTGCGACGATTCGGCGAAGTGTTCGATCAGACGATGCATGCCTTCCCAGTGTTTTTTGAACACATCGCTGTCACCTTCGAAAAGGTACAGATACCAGGGGATCATGATGTATGCGGCCGCCCAGTCCGGTTTTGCCTTGCTGGTTCGCTTTCCGGGCGATACATTGCAGGGCAGACCGTCGTGCAGCGCTCGCGTGGTCTCGATATCGCCGAGAAATTTCTTCCAGAATGTTCCGGCGTGGAAATTCCAGAGAGAATATTCACATACCACGTTGGCGTCCCCCAGCCAGCCGCACCGCTCGCGGGCCGGGCAATCCTCGGGTATTCCGTGGACGTTGCTGCGGTGGGTCCGGATTGCCATATTGTGCAGTCTGTTCAGTCTGGCATCCGAACTCATGAATGCGCCGGCCCTTTTCAGGTCGGTATGTACGGCAACGCCCGTGATGTCGTCCGCAGACGGTTTCCCCGGCCAGCCGCTCACTTCGACGTATCGGAAACCGTGGCAGGTAAAGCGGGGTTCCCAGATTTCAAGGCCGTCTCCCCGGCACGTGTAGCGGTCGATCTGTTCAACGCCGGTTGCGAACACGCCGGTGCTTGCAGTATCGATGGCGCCCTCCCGGGTTAGATCTTCGGCAAACCGCAAGCGTATGGTGGCGCCCGCCGGTGCCCGCAGCCTGATTTTTGCCCATCCGGCAAAGTTCTGCCCCATATCGACAATGCAGGTATCATGGGATCTTTCCGTGATCGACAGGGGCCGAAGGAGTTCGGTCCTGCGTATCGGGGGTATGTTCTGGAGTTCCAGCCGGCCCCCGGGCGGTTCCAGCTCTTCAACGGGTTCCCAGTGCGAATCGTCGAATCCCGGCGAGCACCAGCCGGGCTGTTCCAGCCGGGCATCGTAAGTTTCTCCGGCATAGATGTTGTTGTCCGTTACCGGACCCGGATGGCACGTCCAGCCACCGGCCTCTGTTGCCAGAACGATCGTCTCCCCGTCGCCGGTCTCAAGGTGCAGCTCAGCAAGCAGACGTGGTCTGCCGTAAACGAGACCGGTTTCACTCCAGACCCTGTCCTGGTTGTACCACCCGTTTCCCAGCATGACACCCAAAGCATTGTTGCCTTCGGTGATCATTGACGTTACCTCATACGCAACGTAGAAAACACGCTTCTCATAGTCCGTCTGGGCAGGATCGAGAACGTGGTCTCCGACGCGTTTCCCGTTGATACAGGCCTCGTAGTACCCGAGTCCGCTGATCAGCAGGGTGGCCGAAACCAGCGGCCCATTCATCTCGAACTCCCTGCGCAGGAGAGGGGCGGATCCGGGATCGGTGCCAGTTGGACTTCCTATCCATTGCGTATCACGTCCGGGTGCGGGTGCCATAGGTTCCAAAACTCCGTTCTCCCTCATTGGTTTTGACTCTCCGTCGCGCCGGCCGCGGTTGTCGCGCTCATGCGATGTGCTAACGTTCTTCGTCCCCGCCTTCCTCCGGCGAAGGTTCGACGACCGCATCGGCGAGTTCTTCGCTATCCTTGTCATCCGTTCTGTGCGAGACCAGCGCCACCACATCATTGACTCCCCGGCCGTCGAGTTCATCGATCAGTTCCTGGATCTTTGACGGCTCCCCCCGCACGGTATAAAGTATCACATTCTCCCTGCGGTAGGCCTGCAGTCCCTTGGATACATCCAGAGGGGAATAAAGGGGAACAAGAGAAACTCCGGAGCTTTCGTCCGTGACGGTCTCGTCGTTTTCCAATTTCTTATCGTCGGATTTGTTCATCAATGATGGGGTTTTGGGTTATGTGTTCAACACAGTTTCTTGTGGTTTCACAGCGGTGCGTCAAAAACCGGATAACGAACGCCATCAGTATGCGCCATGGCGCCCACCTTGCGATACCGTCCCATTATAACTGTTAATGGGACAGGACACAAGCACTGGCCCGGAATCCTCTCCGTTGCCGGACGGGTCCGTGCGGGCAATGCACGTTATCCCACCCTCATCCCGGATGCCTGCCTGTGCGGGTCGGTATATGCAGCAGAGCGGAGGCGCCTTTTTCCTTGCAACAAAGGGGTGGAGCCCTTACAATACAGGTAATCCAATGATGTCATCGTTTTCAACCAAATTGCCTTGAATATTTTTGAGGTGCAGGCGCAATGAAAGCCAAAAGCCGACTGATCATCCTTGCCGTCGTCGTGGCAGTCCTCGTTGTCTTTCTGGCCGTTCCCCGGGCGGAACACAGGTTGAACCTTGGGGGGACCATGATATGTTTCAACGCTCTCCGGGCGGGGGACCTGGATGTGTATGTGGAATATACGGGAACGGGTCTGGTGAATATCCTTGATCGCGAGATGATCGCCGACCCGGACGAAGCATATCAGTATGTCCGTGAAGTCTTTGAAGAAGAATACGGGTTGATATGGCTCGATCCGATCGGGTTCAACAATTCGTATACCCTCACCATGCGCCGCGGGGATGCAGAAGAACATGGTATCGAAACCATCAGCGACCTGGCCGATTATATCGACGAACACAACGCGGAGTTCCATGCCGGGTTCGACGCCGAGTTCATCGAGCGTTCCGATGGCTACCCCGGATTGAGTGAGCATTACGATTTTGAGATTCCCGGTCGCGTCCGCCAGATGGATCCCGGCCTGATGTACAGGGCCGCACGGGACGGGGATGTCGATGTTATCAACGCCTTCACAACCGACGGGCGCATACCGGCCTACGACCTTGTCGTGCTGGAAGACGACCGCAATTTCTTCCCACCTTACTTCGCGGCGCCCCTTGTGCGCAGGGACACACTGGAACAAAACCCCGGACTGGAACAGGTGCTGAACATGCTGGCCGGGCGCATCTCCGATGAGATGATGCAGGAACTCAATTACAGGGTGGATGAAGACAATGAGCCGGCAAGGGATGTGGCCGCCGACTTCCTGACCGGGGAGGGGCTGATCGGGCCGGAGGTGGAGCCTTCCATGGAACTGGAAACCCCCGTTGTCGTCGGTAGCAAGCATTTTACAGAGCAGGAGATACTGGGCAATATGCTGATACTTCTGCTGGAAGCGCATACGAACGGCGGGGGGATATGAAAAACGGGATCGGATCGCAGCGGTGGAGCGGGGATAAGCGGACCCCCGGGCCGTGCCATCGCTGATGTCCTTTGAAAAACGCCTTTATCCCGGCAGTTTGAATGGGAGCTTTCAGCGGGCTGGTTTTTTAAGTTGGGGTGACCAGTGGGATTCGAACCCACAGCCCCCAGAGCCACAGTCTGGTGCTCTATCCGATTGAGCTATGGTCACCATCGTCTTTCGCAGGGTATTATATGCGGATCGGCATTGTTTTGCAAATCAATGGCAATAGTAAAATTCAAAAGGTTGAACAACATCCGGTAAGCCTGGACGTAAAAGTGCGCCTGTGCGTTTTTTAATGCGCAGTATAATCCCCGCCGAGCCCTGTGCCGGTGGAATAATTCTTTTTCAAGCGAAGTCTTGAAAAAGAATTAGTTGCCTGGTGAGTTCTGCGCCATTGAGCGCCCGATGAACGCTGGAAGAGGATCACGCAAAATGCCAGAATACGATTGCAAATCATTACAACACGTTCCGGGCCGCGGTGACGTCACCGAAAAGTTTGCATTGTGGGCGTTCTTACTTTTTTTTGCCATGTCTTCCATGCTCGCATCGCCGGCCGTTTCCGACGACGCCCGGGCGGGGGGCCGCGGGCTGCCGGATATCTTTCCGGCCGATGAGGTCGAGGCCGGGATGCGCGGGGTGGGTTATACGTCGTTGCGGGGTGAAGAGCCGGAGGAGTTCGGTTTTGAAGTTCTCGGCGTGCTGCATTCTTTCCACCCGCAGGGCCGTATATTCCTGGTCGAACTGGAACATGCCATGTTTGATGACAGCGGCGTGATTGCCGGCATGAGCGGAAGTCCGCTGTACATCGACGGACAACTGCTGGGGGCTGTAGCGTATGGTTTTACCAACAGCATCAAGCCGATAGCCGGGGTGACTCCGGCCGGAGAAATGCAGGTGCCGTTCGGTATGGGGCCCGCGGAACGGGACGAGCCGCCCGGCGCGGGGGGGGCAAAGGCCCGGGCCCGCGATGCCCTGTCGGCGCGGGTGAGGAGGATAGCGGAAGAACACCGCGAAAACCTCCTGAGTTCAGAGGCGGCAAAGTACAAATTGCTGGAATCGTTTGTCGCCGCCCACTGGCATTCCGCCGGCGAATTCCGGGACGGGGTGTCCATCGAAGGCTTTCGCGGCGCGCCTGCGGAGCCGGCAAGAGATATGCCGGATGCCCGTTTGCGTCCCCTTCCCGTACCGTTGACGTTCAGCGGGGTGGAGATCGGCAGGCTGGACGCTCTGGCATCCGTGATGCGGTCCGGCGGCCTGATGGCCGTGCAGGGTCCGCGGACAAACTTGCCTCCTCCGGAAGAGGACGATATGGAAGCTTTGCTGACCCCGGGGCGGCCGATCGGGGTGGTGTTGATGAGCGGAGATATCGATATCGCGAGCATGGGCACGCTGACATTCTCCGACGGTGAAAAGGTGGCCGCTTTCGGGCACCCCATGACGGGTGCGGGCGATACCGATCTGCCGCTGGCGCTGGGACACGTCGAGACGGTTGTGCCCTCGCGATTCATGTCCTTCCGGTTGACCTCCAGCCGCCGCATCATCGGCAGCGTCATACAGGACCGGCAGAGCGCGATCGTCGGGAAGCTGGGACGGCAAGCCCCGATGTTCCCCGCGACCGTGAATGTTACCGGTGCACACGATGCCACTTACCGCTACGAGCTCGCCGGACACTGGCAGTTTGCTCCCGTCGTGGCGCTCAATGCCGCAGCGCTCTCCGCCCTGCGATGGGAGGGGACCGATGAAGAGATGACGGTCCATGCCACCTCCCGTATCACGCTCAAGGGCGTGGACGAACCGCTGGTTTTGCAGAATATCTACGCGGGATTTGATCCTTTACGGCCCGCTTTTGAACTGGTGATGGTGCCGGTGCAGAGCCTGATGCTGAACCCTTTTGAACATGTTGAGATTGAGTCGCTGGAGGTTGACTTTCACGTGGAAAAGGGGATCAAAGCCGCTGCAATCGAGGCTGTTCGGGTGGAGCGCAGCGAAGTCCGGCCGGGAGAGGAAGTGCGCATGTGGGTGACGCTGCGCCGGTTCCATGGTCCGGCCCATGTGGAAGAAATATCTTTGCAAATTCCCGAGGATGCGGAGCCCGGGAGGGTGGTGCGGATCCGTCTGTCGGACGCCGCCGGAATGTTGAGTTCTTTTATTGACAGAGACCCCGGACTCTTCCGGCCCAGAAGCCTGGAAGGACTCATGGAGTCCCTGCAGGTGATGCCGGACAATACGCGGCTGTATGTGACGGGCGATGTGGTGCGAAAGGGGTTGCGCTACGATCAGGAACCTATGCCGGGGCTGCCGGGATCGGTCAGGAATATGCTGGAGTTCGGGACGGTACGAGGTAAGACAGCGCCCCTAATGGAAGGCGTGACCCATAGTGTGGAGACCGAATGGGTGCTGGAAGGGGAGGGGGCCGTTCAGGTGAAAATCATACCATAAAAGGCTGGCGGAGGCCGTTAATGAAAAAAATGCGAAAAGACGTTTTGCAGGCCGGAGGGATGATCTGTGTGTTCCTGTTGTTGATCTCTGCAGCGGCAACGGCGCGGGCCGGTAGAAGCTGGACCCTGCAGGGGGCCGGGGATTTTTCCAAAGGCGAGCTCGACGGCGTCTCCGTCCTTTCCACCGGCGAACTGACGCTTTCGCCTTCCGTGCAGGCGCTGAAAGGACTGGAGGCCAACTTCGTGTGGGATATTCAATCCGGCGACGACGGCCGGATACTGGTGGCGAGCGGCGCTCCGGGCGCCGCCTACGAGGTGCGGGGCGATGAGGTCCGCCTTCGTTATCGGACCAGTGAGGAACATGCGCTCAGCATCCTGCCGATGCCGGATGGCTCCATACTGCTGGGCACCGCTCCGCGCGGCATCATCTATCGGATCGCACAGGACGATACGGTCACGGTGTTTGCGGACCTCGACGCCAGTTATGTCTGGGACATGGCGCGCAGCGACGATGGCCGGATCTATTGCGCCACCGGACCCGACGGACGCCTGGTCCGTTTGACGCCGGAGGGGGAGCCTTCCGTGGCCTTCGCGGCGCCCCGGCCGATGAACCTGCTCTCGCTGGCAATGGACGCCGCCAGGGGCAGCATATATGTCGGAACACAACCTGGCGGAATCGTTTACGAGGTGAAAGGTGATGATGATTACACCGTTCTCTTCGATGCGCCGGAGGACGAGATCCGGGACATGGTTCTTTGCGGGGACGGTGTGCTGTATGCGGGAACGGCCCGCAGCGAGCAGGCGCCGGGCGAGGCAAGGCGGGAGCGGGAACCGGACGGCGCGCCCCGCATCCGTGCCCCGGAACGGGACGGTTCGGAGGAACTCCTGCCCGGGCGGCCCGCCGCCTCCAACAGCGTCTACCGCATCGATCCCGGAACCGGCGCGTACAAGCTGGCCGGGTTCGAGGAGGCGCTGGTCCTGGCCGTCTCGTGCTGGAAAGATCACGATGAAGTGCTTGCCGGGACAGGGGTGGATGGGCGGCTCATCGGGATCGGAACCGACGGACGCACGCGTGTGGTCGCTGAAACCGGCGCCATGCACGTCTCCGCCCTCAACGCGACGGACGACGGCAGGGTGGTCATCGGAACCTCCAATCCGGGGCAACTCATGCTGATGGATCCGGCTGACAGGGAAGAAGGAACCTATACATCGCATGTCTTCGATGCCGATTACCTCTCCCGGTGGGGCACGGTCCGGTGGATGGGCAGCGGCGCCGACGACACGGGCAGCGCCGTGTATGTCCGCACCGGCAATTCCAGGGAGCCGGACCGGACCTGGAGCGCATGGACCGGGCCTGCGGGGGAGGGCCGCGGTGAGCGTCTGGAACTTCCCATGGGGCGTTTCGCTCAGGTGAGGGTGACCCTCACCTCCGGCGACGGCGAAACCACGCCCGAAGTGAATCAGATCACCCTCCATTACCGCCAGGCCAACAGGCGTCCGGTGATCGAGCGGCTGGAAGTGAACGGAGAAAACCAGCGGCGGGGCAGGGAGGAGAGGCACGCTTTGCCGGAGAAGACCGTGACATGGAGCGCTTCCGATCCCAACAGGGACGAACTCGAGTACAGCCTCTGTTACAGGGGGGTGGACGAGCGGGATTGGCGCAAACTGGCGGCCGGTCTGCGGGAGGAGACCAGCTTCACCTGGGACACCGCCAGAGTGCCGGACGGATATTATCTTGTCCGGCTCATCGCCACCGACAGGCCCTCCCGGGGTGCGACCGAAGCCCTTCAGGACGAGAAGGTTGCCGGCCCGTTCCTGGTCGACAACGGCCCGCCGGCGATAAGCGATCTCGATTACCGGGAGCGTCAGATCGCGGGGCATTACATCATAACCGGCGTGGCCTCCGATCGCGCAAGCAATATCAGCTCCATCCAGGTCAGCCATAACTCCGGGGATTGGCAGCCGGTCTTTCCGGACGACGGATTGTTCGATTCGGGCGAGGAACCCTTCACGTTCTCGACCTCCGAGCTGGAAGAGGGGCAGCATGTCTTTGTCATTATCGCCGAGGATGCCGCGGGAAACACCGGCAGCGGCAAAATCATTATCGATATCGGGGCGCAGTAAATATGCCGGCCATCGGTATAGATTCCGGCAGTGTTGCCGTTAAAGGGGCCGCCATGCAGGGGGAAGAACTGCTTTCGGTGGCATGCGAGCCCACCGGCGCCGACCCCGGGGTACAGTGCCGGGGGATGATCGCAGCGCTGCGCGGCGCGCTCCCGTCCGGAAACGACGACATCTCCGTATGTGTTACCGGCTACGGACGCGAGATGGTGGGGGGCGGACAGAGCACAACGAGCGAGATATTCGCCAATGCGCTCGGAACCGGCTGGGCCTGGCGCAAGTGGTGCGATATGCCCCAAATCGCCGAACGGTTCCAGGGCGCACCGCGTCCTGCGCGGCAGCCGGACAAATTCCGCACCATCATCGATGTCGGCGGCCAGGACAGCAAAGTCATAACGTTCGGCGCCGGGGGGGTTGTCGAAGGATTTGCCATGAACGACCGGTGCGCCGCCGGGACAGGCCGGTTCCTGCAGGAACTTGCGGTGGTCCTGGAGCTGAAGGACCTGAGCGAGCTCGACATGCTGGCGCTTGAATCCGCAGATCCAGCCCCGATTTCGAGCGCCTGCACGGTCTTTGCCGAGTCGGAGGTCGTTTCGATGCTTGCGAAAGGGACGCCCAGAGCCGATATCGCCGGCGGAATATTCAAGGCTGTCGCCGAAAGGACCGTTGAACTGGCCGAGAGCCTGCAGTGGAGCGGATCGGTGCTTTTCGACGGCGGAACGGCGCGTTTTGATGCGTTGCGAACGGCTTTTGAACGCCGGATGGGCACGGCCGTGGCGGTTCCGGCCTGCCCGCAGCATATCACGGCGATCGGCGCGGCTGTTTATGCCGGCAGATATGCAGAGAAAACCCATGAGGAGGTCGTCTATGAATAACTGCAAAAAGGCGGGCCGATGCGTTGTTGCCGCACTCGCGTGCCTGGTGCTGTTCTGCGCAGACGCGCCTTTTGGGGAACAGCCGGGCGGGACAGCTTCGGGACAGGAGCCGGCCGGTTTCGCCGGCGGCGATGGCACGGAAGAGGATCCCTACCTGGTGGAAACCGCGGAGCAACTCGATAACGTGAGGAATCATCTGGACGCTCACTTCCGGCAGGTCGCCGATATCGACCTGGATGCATTCAGCGAAAATGAAGGATGGGAACCGATCGGGAGCTGGACCGAACATGATGCAAGGTTCTCCGGCACGTTCGACGGCGGCGATTACGACATCGTCAATGTCAGGATTGATCGCTCCTACGGCTACTTCATAGGATTATTCGCCGGATTCGACGACGGCGCCCGGGTGGAAAATATGGCGTTGAAGAACGTGAGCGTTGCAGGAAAGGAGGGCGTCGGCGCGCTGGCGGGAGTCAACAGGGGACAGATACGCAGCTGTTACGTTGAAGGCGACGTCTCCGGCGATATGGTGGTCGGCGGGCTTGCCGGACGCAACGACGGAGTGATCAGAAACAGTTGCTTCCGGGGCGCGGTCAACGGAGGTATGGCGGCGGGCGGGATCGCCGGCACCAGTGGCGGCGATATTATCAATACCCGTGTTGTGGCACAGGTCAAAGTGAAGGAATCCGACGGGGGCGGAATCGCCGGCGTCAATTCCGCAGCCGGGACGATCAGCGGGACATATGCCGAAGGCGTGGTTGCCGGGAAAGCAAACGCCGGCGGGCTTGCCGGGAACAACACCGGCTCCATCAACAACAGCTACGCCCTGGCAAACGTTTCGGGAGAAGAAAATATCGGCGGGCTTGCCGGAAGGAACCTGAAGGATATCGTCAACAGTTACGCGGCGGGAGAAGTAACGGGGGTACAACGGGTGGGGGGGCTGGTCGGGAAGGATATGATCACCCTGCAGGGCTTCTCGGTCGAAGGAACTGTAACAAGCAGTTTCTACGATCAAACGGTGACCGGGACGGAATCGACCGGCCGGGGCTTTTCCCGCACCACGCAGCAAATGATGCGGGAGGAGACGTTCGCAGACTGGGATTTCGATGCGACCTGGGCGATCGATGAAGGCGAGGGCTATCCCTATTTGCAGTGGCAAGAAGAAGAACGGGACGGTCGGGGAGAAGAAAAATTGTGAACAATGCAGGTTTGCTGTATAATCTTCGTGAATCGGTATCGGTATCGCTATCGGGATCGGAATCGTTTTTTCCACTGAATCCGTTGCGTCCCATTTCGGCTCCGATGCCGATTATTGCTGCACAGTTGCAAAACCTGAACATTTCCCTCTGACCGGAGCTTATCCATGATCATTTTCGGGCAAAACAGGATGACGGTTGCATTGTGGCGGTTCTGCTGTGGACTTTTCATACTTTTCATGCTGACCGCGGCCGCCGGC
>PUMZ01000383.1 GCA_003551565.1 Candidatus Brocadiaceae bacterium
CCCCGCCGTAGTCCATCAACGGACGGACGATATGCCGGTCGATCTGTTCTATAGCTTCGATCTTGGCGCCGGCGTCCCCTTCGTGCGAGGCTTCATCCGGTGCTTCGATATGGACGAGCACCAGGTCGTATCGCTCCAGCGCCTCAATGGCGTATCTTCCCTTCCCCCCATAGTTGGTGTCTGTATAGCCTGTGATGCCGGGCACTTCGACGGTTTTCCATCCGACAAGCTTTGCCATGCCGCGCACCAGATTAACGGCACTTATTGCGGCGCCGTGGAGTCCGAAGCGGTCCCGGAACGGTTCAAGTTCCGGCCCCTTTCCCTCTCCCCACAACCAGATCATATTTGCCGCAGGCAGTCCCCGTTGCGTCCGCCCGCGGTTGACCGGATGGTTCTGCAGCAGCAGGGTGGACCGTTCCATGATTTCGATCAGTTTGCCGGCGCACTCGCCGGTCGGCCATATATCGGCCAGTGTTTGTCCCATGACCTGGTGGGGGGCATTGGTCGTGAGCTTCTTCCCTCCGCAGTTGCCGCAGAGCATGAGATGGCGGTAGCCGGTGCCGGCGTGGAATCGGCAGCCGGTATCTTTGAAGCCGGCGTTCAGCGTCTCCAGCAGTTGTTCGGCTTCTCCGGTGGAGATATGGCCGGCCGAGAAATCCTTCAGGCGCCGGTTCTCCACGTTGATGAGATTGCACCGGAATGCCCATTGGCTGTTCTTCATTGTGATGCCGAGATCGGCGGCTTCAAGAGGGGCCCTTCCCGTATGATACTTGAGGGGATTGTACCCCAGAAGACTCATCATCGCCACGTCGCTGCCCGGTTCCATCCGCGCCGGAACCGTCGATACCAGCCCGAGAACCCCTTCCCGTGCGGCACGGTCCATGTTCGGGATCGCGGCGGCCTCCAGCGGAGTCTTCCCCCGGAGTTCGTGCAGGGGAAAGTCCGCCGCGCCGTCCGGTATAACGATGCAATATTTCACGATCACCTCGCTTTCAGGACTTGTGAACAGCGATAAGGGCTCCTGCCGGAAAACAATGCAGGCATTATCCTTCGGCCTTCCGGGCGAGAGCTTCCAGCATTGTCCATGCCATATCGTTTCCGTTTATTCAAAAATGTAGTTTATAGCTTTTACACCTCCCCATGCAACACAATGTTGGATGCAATCGATCCAGTTGCAATCTTTTCGGCAAGGCCTGCTGGTGCATGGTCATTGCCCCATCGTCAGTTCGACGGTGCTGGCCGGTCCGTGCACTCCAAACCGATTGACACTACGAACTTCGAGAACGTTTTTCCCGGGGCCGAGTGCCCAGCCGAACGCATCGCCGCAATCCTCCCACTCTCCGCCGTCGGTCCGGCGCTGGAACGTGGCGAAATTCGGAGTCATCGTGCGGACATGGACACGTATCTCATTGCCGTCGCCGGGCCAAAGATCCAGCGCGGCCTGGTTGACGGGGAAATAAGGCTCGTTCTCCGGATCGGACGGGGCCGGCCTGCGATGCCATCGGGTGCCTTCACACAGCTCATCGCGGGTTATGAAAAAGTTGTCCCAGTCGGGTCGGGAATCCATAAGGTCGGTATTCGGGACGTACCCCAGAAACGCGAGCTTGTGCATGGTATTGGGACCCAGTTCCAGCCAGCCGTAGCCGGGATGGTGGGAGCGGCGTATGGGCAGTTCTTCGACGGTATGACGCTGCCGGTCCGCGCCGATCACAAAGGTCAGATCTCTGCCTTCATTGTGGAACCATTCCCGGCGGACTTCCCACGCATTCAGCGGCACTCCGTCCTTCTCAAAATAAACGGCGTACGTCGGGTCGAAAAGCACCCATTTGGCGTGCTGATTCGACCACATTTCGGTGGCGGAATGCTCGGTGGACCTTTCGCCGAGGTGATCGGGACGCCGCAGGGCCAGAAGCCGGCATATCCAGCCCTGGCTGGCCGCGGACGAAACCATCACGCTGGCATAGTAACTGCAAAAGAAGCTGTGTCCTTCGTCCACCGCCTCGAGGATTTCCAGCGCTCCGTCGGCATCCGTACTCGGCCTGCCGAACCTGGAGAACCGCTCATGCGTCCAGTCGAGCAGATGCACCTGCCGGTCAAACTCGTCTTCTCCCCCCGCAACCACTTCGTCCAGGCCTTCCTGCTCGCGGAGACGGTGAAGTTTGGGATTATCGAAGGAATCGAACCCGAAAAGCTTCGAGTATTCGTTGTCCACCAGGGCCACGATGCTCATCCGTTCAATCGTCACCGGGCGCCCGTTCAGCAGGAAGCTTTCGCCCTCGTCCATTTCAGCAATGTTGCCGGTTGCCACCGGTTCGAGCCAGAGGCAGTCGAGGTAAACTTCGCTCATTCCCGCCGGGCGCGTCAGGGCGATGTACATCATCAGGTTGTCTGTGACGTCGAATTCGCCCACCTCGAAGACGTGGTACTCCCCATCGGCCAGCTGTTCGGCGGGCACTTCAAGCCGGTCTCCGCGGACGCCGCACACAAAGGCGTTCCCCTCGCCGGTCGTCGTTTCACCTCCGCGCACCCGCACGAAAAGCCGGAACCGATCCGCCCCGGCACATTCTTCATACGGACTGAAGTGGTGCTGAATCAGCCAGCGGGGAGATTCAACCTTCAGCGCCCAGCCGTCACTGGCGGCCCCGTCCCGCACCCACCAGCCCGAGCGTGCAAGCCAGCCCGAATCGATCTGCCGCGACTGCAGCAGCCGTACAGTTTCAAGATCGCCCTGTTCGAGCTCCGGCGGCAGAACAAAACCGCGTTCATCCACAAGCCGGCCGTAGTCGGCAAGCCATTCGAAAAACGGCCCGGCTTCCTCCGGATCGGCGACGGCATCGACGCTGTAATCGTCCCCGACCTGATTCAAATTCGCGGCAATTTCCGGGAAATTCAGTTCACCCACCCGTTCCTCGACAGTTCTCCACGTCAGGCTCAGCGGGCCCCGCTTTGCCAGAACATACCATATGGGCATATGTGCATGGCGCATACGCCGTTCAAACGTCTCGTCACCCTCAACGGCCTGACCGGCCTTGCGAAGCACCTCTTCGGCTTCGGCAATAACATCCGGATGAAGAAACGGCGCGTCCATGCGGGTAACCCGTCCCAGGTGATAGTGGTTTTTCCGGCCAGGATTATGCATAATATCGATGTAATCTTTCAAATAAGGGGCGGCCGGTCCGTAGTAGCCTTCGAGAAATTCGTCAATAAGCTCCCGCCCCTCAGCATAGGGGTCCCACAGGGCCCTGGCCAGCACCCACATCCGGAGGGGAACGAACTCCGTCCCGCGTCCCGCATGCGTACCCTGCTGCATGATGCCCCTGGCTCCGTGATCGGCAAAAAAGCGAACGTTCGCCACCAGGCTGTCCAGGTCAGGATGCGGCATCATGTAATGAGCGCGGTTGCCCACGTAGTTCCATACAGAGAGGGTGGCGCCCGACTCGTGCCATGCGATGAGGTCGTGCGCGGACTTTTCGTTGTTCGGACATTCCGCGGCAGCAATCGGCCTTGAGTAATTGGTTTCGATCGGGGCGTAACGAACGATGACGTTGTCGCGCACGCGGATGGTCCCGGGCGGCGGCCGCGACCAAAGATACGCGCCGCTCCCCACGCGCGCGCCCGGCACCCGTCTTTCCAGTCCTTCGGCCACATGGTTGACGAAACGCCACCAGACGCCCGAATCACCCTCTTGTGCCGCAACCTCGGCGCATTGCACGCACCTGCATACAGTGTTGTTGTCTTCGTGGCTCAGCACCACATACGGTGTGTCCGGATGCTCGCGGTAAACACTTTCAAGGCTTTTGATTGTGGCCAGCACTACCTTGCCGTTGCTCGGACATATTTCGCTGCGGTCGGGCTCGCCGTCGATCTGCGCCCACATGTCGGGCGTCATCTCCTCGACCGATGAGCGGACGTAATGAATGGAATTGTGTGCCCGGCGGCCCTCGGGCAGGGTATCTCCACCCATGCGCTCATCGATGCGGGACCAGCCGATGGCATTGAGCCTGTTGCGCACAAACCAGTCATGGTTGGTCCTGCTGTGCCCTTCCGCGTACATGATATTGCGTGACGCGATAACCGGCACTTCACGCACATCCAGCGGTCCGACTTCGATCGTTTTCATTGAAGGGATCTCGCTTTCAGTCGGCGTCCACCACCGCACTCCCATTGTTTCCAGCAGCATATAAGCGCCGTACATCGTTCCGCGCACCGGGCTGCCGGCGATACCCACCGATCCGTCGTCTCCGTCGCCGGTACGCGTTCGTATGATAAAACCATCGTTGCCCAGGTTGTCGACACTCTCGATCAATCCCTCTTCAATTGCAGCCCGCCCGAGATAGATCACTCCTTTCCCGTCCTCTTTAACGGGCAGTACCGCGCCGCTCATCAGTTCCAGGTGCGACTGCAGTTCCTCTGCGGCCCGGCGTTCCGACGGACTGGCATCGTTATGCAGAACGATCGCCCCCGTTGCTTCTCCGTCAATGGTGAGCCGTACGGTTTCGCCTTCCGCACGGTCCGGTGTTGCAAAGAATGCGAGGGACAATAATGCCGGCAGGTACAGAATCCGTGCTAAGGGCGATCCGGGACCGGTTGTTTCCATGGGATCCTCCGGGTAAAAGTTCTGTTGACCCCGCTGATCACTGTAAAGTGTACCATACTCAATGCTGGAAGCCTGGCCGAAAAGGGCGCAACAGGTTTGTAGTGAGCCCCTTCAGGGGCTCCGAAGTCCGGAAAACGCTACGCTCCCCCGGCGACGCCTGCCTGCCGGCAGGCAGGCTTGAAAGCGTCCACTGCAAGCCGGGTTTTCGGCCAGGCCCCTGAATGCGGCATGAGAGGGGGGCGGGATCCGGGGTCCCCGGCGCCTGCCGTTATATTTCCGCCACCCTCAACATCACGCTCTCGGCGCCGTCGATGCACTCAAGGCTGTTAATTTCCCGCAATGCATTCAGCAAGTTCTCTTCCTTAACCCGGTGTGTCATAAAAACGACCGGGACGTAACCGCTGTCCTGGTGAGCCCTTCCCTGCTGAATGCAGGAGTCGATGCTGATATTGTGTTCGCCGAGCACGCCCGCCACCCGTGCAAGAACTCCCGCTCTGTCCATACAACTGAGCCGGAAGTAATACTTTGTCTCGATCTGTTCCTGAGGTATGCAGTGAATCGTTTCCGTCCCGCCAAAGACGGGCAGCAGGCGGAAGTCTTCCTGGTACACCCCCAGCGCCATTCTGCACACATCTGCCACCACCGCGCCGGCCGTAGGTTCGGCGCCGGCGCCCAGGCCTGTCAGGGTGACTTCCCCCACGGCCTGCCCGTGGATGCAGACGGCGTTTATGGAGTTATCGACAACAGCAAGAGGATGGTTGCGGTGCAGGAGGGTGGGATGCACGCGCAGCTCAACGCCGTCGTCTTTTATTCTGCC
Organism: Candidatus Brocadiaceae bacterium; assembly: GCA_003551565.1. Classification (GTDB taxonomy): domain Bacteria; phylum Planctomycetota; class Brocadiia; order SM23-32; family SM23-32; genus PUMZ01. The sequence goes on from PUMZ01000383.1 coordinate 5,415, forward strand.
TATGGCCAGCAGTTTCAGTTTGTACCCCAGGGAGCCCGCATACGCGATGTCGGCGGGGTTAATATGGCTTATTCCTTCGCAATATATATCGTTATCAGTGACATTTATTCCGAAGGCGAGGCGGGCGAGGATCGCGAGCTTATGTGCCGAGTCGTGTCCTTCCACATCCAGCGTCGGGTCGGCCTCAGCATATCCTTTTTCCCGGGCTTCGGCAAGTGCTTCGGGGTATGAAACCCCTTCGTCGGTCATCCTGCTGAGGATATAATTGCATGTGCCGTTGACGATGCCGAAAATGCTGCTGATCGTCTCGGCGACAAAGGAGTCCCGCAGCGTCGCGATGATAGGCACACCGCCCGCAACGCTTGCCTCAAACCCTATGGAACGGCCACGTTGGCGAGCAAGTTTGAACAAAGCATCGGCCCTGTTTGCCAGCAGTGCCTTGTTCGCCGTGACCACGTTTTTGCCCGCTTTAAGGGCTTTTTCCGTGATATTCCCCGCAGTCTCCATCCCTCCGATCAGTTCGATAACAATATCGATTTCAGGGTCATTGATCGGCGCTTCAAGATCCGAACAGATGGGGATTCCTGCTAACAGTGGCAGTTTTCGCAGTTCGTCCACCCTCTTATCAACCACGCAGGCCAAACGGATGCCTCGCCCGATGCTTCGGGTTATACCGGCCTGATGCCCAAGCAGAATTTCGGCGACTCCCCTGCCAACTGTTCCGCATCCGTAGAGGGCCACATTGCACTTTTCCATTGTCTCTGTCTCCATCTCCTGATATGACCGGGACCGGACGAAAAGAACGCATAACCATGACTCATACCTGCGCTTCGGAAACGATCCGGTCTGCCGAACACGTTACCGCGTAATAAGGAATACACCCAGGGATACCATCAAAACACCGAATATCTTATGGGAATGTGCCGGTTCTTTCAAAATCACCACTCCGAGCAAGAAACCGATCAGCGGACTCAGTCCGAAGGCTATCGGCAGCACGAGACTCAGCTTGCCGGTTCCTATGGCGGTGTAGAAGAACAGCATTCCAAAGGAGCCTGCGAGCACTCCCCCGCCGAGGATAAGGTATAAAAGCGGAAGTTTCCCGATGCCGGACAGCTTGTCCCAGTGGGGATAGCTGATCGCCCCGAGAACCACGATAGCTACGGCGGTCCGTATTGTTATTCCCATTATCGGCGGGAGTTGTGCGATCTGGAGCCCCTTCTTTTCAAAAAGAGATCCGACGCTCCAGCAAATTGCGGTCAGCATTGCGTAAAAGGCGGGTTTCATCTTTATATTCTCCTGTTGGCGTCGAAAAGGCCTGTGTCTATCCTCTGCACGGATTGATATGGTTCTTTTCCTTCTGTAGAGAAAAAATGGAAAGACAACCATAAAAATTTATATCCGGCAGTTCCCGGAAGGGCTTATCGAACGGTTGAAAGCGTTGATGACGATATGTTTTTGTCATACCGGTTATTCTCCACCCAATTCCCGGACAGTTTGTTCCATCAGCAGATCCAAGGAGTCCTGTGAATTCCGGCTGCCTTTCAAGACGTTGCTTGAAAAAAATTAATAAAACGACAGAGGTAAAAGACATACGGCAAACGACTTTATTTTTTGCGTACATCGACAGCTTTGTGCCGGTGAGGAAAACTTAAGCGCCTGAACGTATAATACCATCTCATCCTCAAAAAAGACGTTTCGCGCTCATTATACAGGATTGAGATACGGATTAAAAGTTCCGCGCGCATGTTTCTTTGGATAACACAAACATCAGGGCGAACGTGCCTGCGCTATAGGAGCGTGGCCGAAAAGCCCATCCTTGTGTGCACGCAGCGCAAGTGCCGTTTGCGGAGCGTCAGCGGAGCCTGGGAGTGCGGTGCGCAAGCACCGCTTTCACTGACGCCGGGATCCGCAGAGAAAACGCTCAACACGACACCGGCGCTCAGAACCGGGATAATGAAAGAAGGCCCGCCGTTTGGGGACGAATCAGCTTTGAAAGGATATCGGGGCGGTAAAGGAGCAGTGAAAGCGGCGCTCCGCTGACGCTGCGCGCCGCACTCCACAGCTATCGCACGATATTGTTGAGATGAACGGATCAGTTGCAAACAAGGGGCCGAAAAGGTTGCAACAGGTTTGTAGTGAGCCCCTTCAGGGGCTCCGAAGTCCGGAAAACGCTACGCTCCCCCGGCGACGCC
>PUMZ01000151.1 GCA_003551565.1 Candidatus Brocadiaceae bacterium
GCTCGAACGGAGGGTCAGACGCCTGGAGGAACAACTCGCGTCGGTCGGGCCCGGAGATGCGCGGGAGCCGCAGAAGAAGGAAGAAGCAGAGGAAATCCCTCTCCGGGAGTCCGAACGGCAATCCGCGCCCGGCATTCCATCCGGGCAGAAAACCCCTGTCCCACCGCCTGCGGGGGCCGGAAGCGGCGGAACGCATCGGGAGGAGCGGCCGGTGGAAACGTATCGCGCACAACGTCCCGAAAAATCGCTCTGGCAGGGGATCGAGAAGGCTGTCGGAGAGAAATGGATCGCATGGGTGGGCGTGATGGTTATCTTTCTGGCACTTGCATTTTTCATCAAACACGCCATCGATATGGGATGGCTCGGGCCCACGGCTCGCTGCACTCTGGGGGTGATTGCCGGCATCATCATGGCCGGGGCCGGTGATCGCTGTCTGCGGCGGGATATGCGCGGATTGGGCCAGGGGCTGGTCGGGGGCGGGCTGGCCGCCCTTTATCTCTCGCTTTTCTCCGCCTTTTATTTCTACGATCTGATGCCTCCGGAGTTCGCCTTCGGCTTCATGGTCGCCGTGACGGCCGGGGGCATGCTGCTCGCCCTCCTTCATGATGCCCTTCCGATTGCGTTCATCGCCGTTCTGGGCGGGTTGCTTACGCCGGTGTTATGCCGCACGGGTGTGGACCAGCGGGACCTTTTGTTCTCATACATTACGGTGCTGAATATGGGCGTGCTGGGCATCGCCCTGTTCCGCCGGTGGCGCGCGCTCGATATGCTTGCTTTCGCCGGCGCCTGGCTGCTGTTCGGCGGATGGTACGCGCGGTTCTATTCGGAGGCGATGCTGACACCGACTGTGAGCTGGCTGCTGGTTTTCTTCGTCGTTTTTCTGCTGCTTCCTTTCGGCTATCATCTCCGCACCGGCCTTGCGGTGCCGCTGGAACGATTCCTTCTCGGTATGATAAATGCAGCTGTCGCCTTCGGCTTTGCCTTCGATATCCTGCATCCCGAACATCACTACCTGCTGGGTTTTATTGCATTGGGTATGGCTGCATCGTATTCCCTGCTCGGAACGGGCCTCGGGAGGCGGGACGGGAAGGGACGAGACATGCACGGGTTCCTCGCCCTGGCGATGATCTTTCTGACGGTTGCCGTCCCCCTGCATATGGGTTTGCACGGCACACTCATCGTATGGGTCGCGCAGTCGGTGGCGCTGCTCTACCTGGGATACCGCTTCGGATACCTGCCGGTCCGGCTGGGAGCTTTTGCAGTTTTCTGCGTGGCACTGATCCGCTTCTTCACCGTTCACTGGCCCCTCCACGAGATGGATTTCGTGCTCTTCTGGAACACATCCTTCGCTACGGCGCTCTGTGTTCCGATCGGTGGCGCCGTTTTCGCATGGCTGCACCGCCGCAGAAATCCCGGGGCAAAATGGGATTGCGCGGCGCAGCGGATGGTTGAAATCGGGAGCTGTCTGCTGGCAATTCTGATTCTGCAGTCGGAGCTCGGATTATGGCTGATTCAGAGGGGGCTGGTTGCGGACGAGTTCAGAGGAGAATATTTTGCCCGTTTCACGTGTGTGGTAATATGGACGTTGGGGGGGCTGTGTATGCTTGCCGGCGGTATCAGATGGCGCTCACCTGCTATGCGCCTCTCCGCAGTGCTTCCTCTGGCGATGGGACTCATATTGCTTTTTATAATGTATCTTGAACAATTGCCGGAGCAGGTACTGTTGATCAACCTCCGGTTTGCCGGTGCGCTGACGGCGGTGTCGGCCGCATTCCTCTGGGCATACAGTCTCCGGCGCTGGGTGCCCGAGTGGGACGGGAAACTGGGTGGTTTTATTGGCTGGATGGCCTTATTTGTGCTATGGTTCTGTTTGAGTATGGAAAGCTGGCACTTTTTCCTGGAATTCGTGCAGCCGGCAGACAGGGCGCGATGGGTGGCCCTCATGGCGGTTTCAATCACCTGGGGAGTTTACGCCACCGCGTTGCTGGTGGCGGGGTTCCTGCGGGACCGGCGTTCCCTCCGGCTGGTCGCCCTGGGACTGTTCGCTGTCACGGGCGGGAAACTTGTCTTTGTCGATATGGCCGGTGTCAGGGATATTTATCGCATCATTTCGTTTCTGGCAATAGGGCTGCTCATGGTGGGAGCATCGTATCTGTACCACAAAACCGAGAAAAAAGTTTGTGAAAAGGAGAATGGCTGATGCGAGGTTCCTTGCATACGATTGGTGTTTCACTGTTGTGCGTTGGGTCTGCGATCCTCTCTTTCAACGCGCCGATGCGTGGCGTGCATGGAGCGGAGGCCTCCCGGGGGCTCGATTGGGAAAACTGGCGGTATCGTGCCTCCATCGAGCCCGCCGAGGAAGACCCCGGAGAAGGGGTGGTGGAGTTCAAGGTCGCCCCGGAGGTTTATGATCGCGCCCGGCGCGATCTGGCTGACCTGAGGGTGCTGGCCGGAAACCGGATTTTGCCCTGGGTGACGGAACGCCGGCGCGGAACCCAAAGGAGCGTGCAATTGGAAACCGCACTGTACAATCCGACTTATCGGCCCGGAGAGTTTAACAGGGTTGTGGTTGATTTCGGGGAGCGTATTATGAAGGACAGCATCCGCGTGGATACGCCCGGCAGGGACTTCAAACGGCGGATCCGGGTAGAGGCCGGCCGGGACGGGGAGACGTGGGAAATCCTCCAGGACGACTCCTTCCTCTTCGATGTGTCCGCCGGGCCGGACGGCCGTTACCGGCGGGACCGGGTTTCCCTTCCCGGAAACGATTTCCGCTACCTGCGCATCACTGTGTATCACGACCCCGACGATCCGAAAGAGGTGCCCATCGAAGGCGTTCACGCCTGGCGGCGCGAAGGTCAGCCCGCGCCCCTTGTGCGGGCGCCGGTGGTGGAGAGCACGGTCGCGCAGGATCGGGAGGACAATGTCACTCTGATTACTCTGGACCTGGGATACCGCAATCTGCCGCTCAACCGGCTCCGCCTGGATTTTGAGGAGGCGGACTTCCACCGCTACGTCACCCTGTGGGGACGCAACGCAACGACGCGTGAGGTCGTCAGGAGGATGGAAGGAGGGGGGGAGAGAAAAGTTACGGTGGGGCAGCCGTGGCGACGCATAACCGACGGCCACATCCACCGCTATTCTGCCGGGCAAGGATACAGTTCTTCTCTGGATATCCAGGCCGGGCCTTACCGGTACCTGCAGGTGCGCATCCATAACGGCGACGATCCGCCCCTGACCTTTGTGGAGGCGGAGGCCGACCGATTTATCGACACGATAGTTTTTCCGCCACGCCGGCCGGGTCCATACTGGCTTTTCTTCGGCAACCCGGAAGGGGAAAAGCCCGATTACGATCTTCAACGCTATGTGGGGAGGCTCCGCTCCGAGGGAGTAACGGGTGCTGAAACAGGAGATGTGGTGCCATTGCGTCTGGAAGCGCTGGAGGAGATACCCTTCAGCGAGCTTTACCGGTGGGTGCTTTGGATCGCCTTGCTGGGTGCGGTGGGCCTTGTGGGTTGGATGGTCTGGCGTCAGGCGGCCGGTGCGAGCCGGCATGATTGACAGGAGAAACGGGCCGGGGAAAAATGCGGAATGCGGAATTCGGGATCAGGAGTTGAATGGCGGAAGGGCAACGGTGGCGGTTGAACTCGCTGGTTTCGCGGATGGAAGGGTCGACAGGATGTGCCGTCTCTTTGATGATAATGGCGCTATGCCCGGCAGACCGGTCACCATAGTTATGTTCGGGACTCCGGCAGCCCCGTAATTCATGAAAACTCCGGGTTAGATTGCTTATTAAACCTTAAACAAAATGAACCATGTAACCGCCGATCGGTGAAACCGACATGGACAGGCCAAACATTCTCTATATTCATTCGCACGACACAGGGCGCCACATACAGCCCTACGGACACCCGGTCAGCACTCCGAACCTTCAGCGGCTCGCTGAGGAAGGCGTTATGTTCCGACAGGCCTTCACCGTCAACCCCACCTGTTCCCCCAGCAGGGCATGTTTGCTGACCGGACGTTGCGCCCATTCAAACGGCATGCTCGGGCTGGCGCACCGCGGATTCCGCCTTAACAACTACGGGGAACATATCGTCCATACGCTGAAACGGCACGGATACCACTCCGCTCTTGCCGGAGTGCAGCACATAGCGCACGGTGAACATGCCTGGAAAACAATCGGTTATGACCGCTGCCTGGGTTCTGAATCCGCAGAAGTTCAGGCGGCAAAGTTCCTGAGCGAGAAACACGAAGCCCCGTTTTTTCTGTCGGTCGGGTTCCTGGAGACGCATCGCAAGTTCCCCGAGCCATATCCCGACGAAAACCCCGACTATTGTCTCCCTCCCACCCCGTTGCCCGACACGCCCCAGACACGCCGGGATATGGCTGGCTTCAAACAGTCCGCGCGCGCTCTGGACGGGAAGATGGGGGTCGTTTTCGATGCGATTGAGAAGAACGGGTTGGAAGACAGCACCCTGGTCATCTGCACCACAGATCACGGAATTGCTTTCCCGCGCATGAAGTGCAATCTGGAGGACACCGGTATCGGCGTGATGCTGATAATGCGCGGCCCGGCCGGCTTCAGCGGCGGAAAGGTTGTTGATGCCATGGTGAGCCAGGTTGATATCTTTCCCACAGTTTGCAACTTGCTGGGGATCGAAGGACCTGTATGGCTGGAGGGGACCTCCTTTCTGCCACTCGTAAACGGCTTATGCGAGCGGGTGCGGGAGGAGATTTTTGCAGAGATCAACTATCATGCCTCCTACGAGCCCGTTCGGGCCGTTCGCACGGAGCGGTGGAAATATATTCGCCGCTATGATTACCGTTCCGGGCCCGTGCTGCCGAATTGCGATGCGGGACCGAGCAAAGATCTGTGGCTCGCAAATGGATGGAAAGATCGGCGGCCGCAAGAGGAAGCACTGTACGATCTGATGCTGGACCCGAACGAGATGAATAGCCTGGTGCATAACGAGAAGTACAAGGACGTACTGGGCGGCATGAAGAGGCGGTTGCATGACTGGATGAAGCGCACGGGCGACCCGCTGCTTGCCGGTGATCTGCCGATGCCGCAGAATGCGCTTCTGAACCCGCGCGATGACCTCCATCCTGCCGCTGAAACCGTGCGCAAGGGGGAGAGATGAGATCCGTTCCACCGGCATCGCTCGGTGGAATAACGCATTGGCCGGATTGTCCTTGCCAGTGCCGGCGGGGCAAAGAGTCAAAGATCTTCCGTCCCTGTCGTATCATGATGCGGGAGGCCATATATGGACGGATCAAAAATGAACGCAGAAATCCCGCCGTCCCGTCTGCTTGAGCAGATCGTGGGCGATGCCCTGGAGCGCAGGGCCACGGATATCCATCTGGAGAACGTCCCCGACGCCCTGGCGGTGAGTTTCAGGCTGGACGGACGCCTCAAACACGTGGGGGAGGTGGGCGCCCCCGCCGGCCACGTGCCGGTGGAGCGTTCTTTTTCAAAAAAGAATTAATCACACGAAGAACACTAAGGACACAAAGAACGGCAACGGCAAACGACTTTTTTTTACGTACAAGACGCCACCGGCCCTTTGGGCCGGGGAAATGGATTTTTTCTATTGCTCCATAAATGTCGTATTTCGGGTGGGAAGTCGGTCGGTGCGCATAGCCGGTTATTTCACGCGTTTTCAGTGGTGCATATGTGGCAGAAATCGAACGCCGCAGTATTCGCATACGCGAAGTGAAGATTTCTGCCGCAGATGTGCCGCTGAGGACGCGCCCGTAGGGTAAACCGTCGTTTTTGATCCCGTTTCTACACACTGTGTATTTTCAACAGTGCCATAAAGTGCACTTTTAACGTTGATTTGCAAACTGTTACATTAAACACTGTCGTTGGTTTATGAAATATGCGGGATAGACTTTTTCGACCTGCCCCGATGTTATTATAACAGCTTGTATACTTAACGAACTCGGAATGAAAGGAGGTTGTACATGGCACGTACAGGACTGAGCGGCAAGGAATACGCGGTGGATCTGTCACAGCTCCCCGCAACACATGTCAGAACGCACTCGAAGGTGCTCGGGGTTTTGCTGATAATGTTTTCACTTCTTTGGGGCGGGATACCGGGCGCTGCCCTTATTCACGCTCTGCTCACCGGACAATTCGAGCCGGAGATGCTTTTTCTTGGCATTTTTGTCGCTATCGGGGCCGCCATTTTCCTCACCGGACTCTGGATTATCACTTTCAGGAAAAAGATCATTTTCGATGAAAGTGAAATAACCGTCGATAAGAAGTCCATTTTCGGGCATAAGTTCTGGCAGGAGCCTCTGGAGCGTTACAAAGGTGTGCTGAAACGCACCGAACACCACCGAAGCAGCGGCCGTCGGGGCGGCGGCGCATCGTATACGCTCTATATTATCGAGCTCTGTCATGACGAACGGACAAAGCGGGTCCGGCTTTTTACCTCCCGTTCCAGGGAGGGGTTCCGGAGCAGGTGGAAGGATTATGCGCGGCGGCTTGAACTGCCGGCGATGGAACAGGAAGGTGGAGAAACAATCACACGTGAGGTGGAAGACCTGGACAAGTCCGTACGCGATATGGTCGCTGAGGGGAAGCTGGGTATAGATTTCGACCCGACCGAGGCGCCGCCGGAGGGATTTGAGGTGAAAAGAGAGGGAAACGCGCTCTGTTTGGGCCTGTCCAACCGGCATAAAAGTACTCTCGGGGCGGCCCTTATGCTGATTGTGCCCGTGGCCTTCATATATCTGGGGTTCTTTTTGACCGAGGGGAGGGGGAATATGCTCGGGTTAATAGGCGTGTTTATTTTTCTCCTGCTTCTGGGATGGCTGATATGGACGACTGTTGCCCGGCGTACGGTTCTGCTTTATCCGGAAAAAATCCATATCTTCTACAGAACACGCTGGGGAGATACGAAAGGGAAAGTCTATCTGTCGGAAGCGATAGAAGACGTCAGGGTGGGATCCGCTGCGGAACGGCATGGCCGCCCGGCGCTTATTATTGCCACCGGAGACAATAAGGAGGCGCTGTGCGGGGGCCTGTCCGACGAACAGCTGGTGTGGCTCAGGAACTGCATCCTCGCTGTGATCGCTGGAGAGTAGGCGTTGGTTTTGTGGCGCCACCACAGGAACGTCCTGACAGGCGGCGTGTGCTTTCTTCCACATCTGCACCAACCGAGAAAGCGTGAAATAAACGGCTTAGTCAGCCTTCAGGATGAGGCGGTTGCGATGGAATATGCTGATCTGGCGGGTGCTTTCGGAAATGACTACCGAAATGGCATTTGTGGACATAGTGATCGCTTTTGCGGCCGCGTGCCGTGCTCCGAGGCCGGATTGGAGTGCTTTGGCCGCATGTTCCGGCTGAATGTATGCGCCGATCGACATAACAATCCCGTCCCCTCTGATCAGACAGGCTCCGTCAACCCGCGAAAACTCCTTCAGCGTTTCACCCAGGGCCGGGTCCAGCACGTTGCGCTCATTTTCCGGGTAGCCGCGGAAAGGGTTGATGACCAGCTGATAGCAGTGCCGTTGCACGTTTTGATAATCTCCAAGTATGAAAATGGCCCCTACCGGCTTGCCTTCGCGACCTTCCC
>PUMZ01000067.1 GCA_003551565.1 Candidatus Brocadiaceae bacterium
GAACCGATAATAATTCCAGTCGTGTCCGTATTTTTCGCCATCAACAATTATGTCCATACTCATAAATACGCTTTAACGACAGATGGACACAGATGTAAAAACCTTCTTTTTAGTTCATTATCTGTGTTTATCCGTGTTCATCTGTGGTTCTTTTTCCCGGAATACGAGACGTGGTTCACTGAGGGCTTACGGAAGAAACCGCAATTATTTTACGTAATCCTGCCGTTTCTGTCAATTACGCGCGACCTTCGGGGAGTTTGCGCTGCCGGGGTTTTTGCGGATCCCGGGGCGTCGATCGGTCAGAGGTCCCACCGTGTTCCCCTGCGTTTTTCCGGTGCAAAACCCGTATTTTTTCCGGAAAGGTCCGGGAGTGTTTTGGGTTGCTGAATCACCATTTTGCAACGCGCACCACGGCGATGGACATCGGGAATATCACCGGCACCGGCCCCGGTCCATCGTGTCTCACCGAATACGTGGATCACTTCCTGTGTTTCCCCGGGCGGACTTGACATCCGGCGTATTTTTTCCTTTAATTGTGTTGTTCTAAGACAATTTTCTCTGTTTGGAGGTGCTTTTATGGTGGCCGAGCTGATCGAAGGCGGACCTGTTGCGGAACGCATAAAAACTGAAGTGAAGGAAGCTGTCGGCAGGATGCCCGAGCCTCCCAGGCTCGTCTCCGTGCTGGCCACGGATAATGCCGGTGCAAAGTTCTATGCCGGCAGCCAAAAGAAAGCCTGCGCGGAAGTGGGTATCGAATACGAGCTGCACGATGCGGAAAAGATAGGGGAGAAGAAGGATACCGCTGCGCTGCAAGCATATATGCAAGAGCTCAATGAAGATCGATCCGTGACAGGCATATTGCAGCTGATGCCGGTGCCCGAGGGCGTTGACGGGCGCGCGGTGCAGCTTGCGATAGCGCCCGAGAAAGATGTCGAAGGAGTCCATCCGGCCAATATTGGTCGTCTCTTCTACGGCGACATCTCCCTCGCCCCATGCACTGCAAAAGCCGTCGTAACCATGCTGGATGATTTCGGCGTCCAGATGGAAGGCAAGGAAACGGTTGTCGTCGGGCACAGCGAGATCGTTGGAAAACCAGCGATCGTTATGTTGCTGCGTTCCATGATGCATTCACCGACCGTCACATGCTGCCACATTGCCACGGACGATCTGGCCTACCATACACGGAGGGCGGAAGTGCTCATCGTTGCCGCCGGAAAAGCAGGACTTGTCAGCGGCGAGATGGTCAGAGAAGGCGCGGTCATCATCGATGTCGGCATCAACCGTGTCAAGGTGGAAGAAGGTGGGAAGAAAAAGACGAAGGTCGTTGGTGATGTGGACTTCGATTCCGCCAGGGAAAAGGCCGCCGCGATCACACCGGTGCCCGGCGGGGTCGGCATGGTCACCACGGCGTTGCTTTTGCAGAACACCGTGGAATGTGCCATGCGCCAGAGCTGAACGACTTTGAAGATCCTTCATGGGCGAACTTGCGCGATACATACTGGTTGATCATTTCCACCCGGCCATAGACAGCGCGCTTTTACTGGCGGCAGGGTTGTTCGTATCGGTGCCTGTCGTAAAATACCGGCTGGGTTTTGTGCAATGGTTGCCATTGGCGCTGATGCGCCTGGTGATACGCATGATGGGTCGTTCGAACGATTTGTTGCGAACGTCCCTGGTCATATGGTTGTTCAACTCCTCTGCCATGTTCCTTTACATGGCCGCCGGTTTTCATCCGTTGCTGCCGAAAGTCTTGGGTTTATGGACGGGTTTGAATATCGGCGTTGTTCTTGCCCACAGTCACCGTGAAACCCGGGATGGCGGGGGAAGCTTGCATCCTCCCGGGGCGGATCCGGACGCCTGGCGTCCACCGCGCCCTGTTGCGGCCGTCTGCGGCGTAGCCGTGCTGGTGCTGGAGTTGCCCTGCTTTTTCTATGCGATCGCCCTTGGCATGCGGATGGGAGCGGATGTTGCGTGGGGGGGCGTTGCTTATGCCGACGCGTTCCCGCGGCGGGCTTTAGCATACGGTGCAATCATTGTCCCCGTGCTGCTGATCAGCGCCATAGCTGAATCCGTAGCAATAAGGGGGGCGGTGCCGGATGAGAGCGATGCGTGAATTGCATCCGCAGAGATGACGCTAATGGCCAAAACGGCGTGCTGTCTCAAGAGGCCCGTTTGTGGAAGGGAAGCTGCAGCTGTCCGGCCTGGTAGGGCGGAGCGCCCTGTCTTTTCACCGTGGCGTGCAATCCAAGAAGCTTTTCGTCCAGGAGTTCATATCCCCGGTCTACATGTTCGATTCCGGCCACGACAGTCTCCCCTTCGGCGCCGAGGCCGGCCAGGATCAGGCTTGCTCCGCCGCGCAGGTCACTGGCCCTTACGTAGGCGCCGGTCAATGCCGAAGGCCCCCTGATAACCGCCTGGGGTCCCTGCCGCACGATATCCGCACCGAGTCGGAGAAGTTCTCCCACATGGGTAAACCGTTCGGGGTAGACCGAATCGGTAACGACACTTGTTCCTTCGGCTGCCGTCAGTACCGCAAGGAGTTGCGGCTGCATATCTGTTGGTAAGCCGGGGTAGGGCAGTGCCGTGCAATCCGTGGCTCTGAGCGTCCCCTTGCGACGAACGATCATCGTGCTGGCATCGAGCTCAAACTCCACCCCCATGCTTTCCATCACATCCCGCAGCGCCGCCATGTGGTCCGATCTCACGTTCTGCAAGGTTACTTCGCCGCCGGCGATTGCTGCGGCACAGGCATAGGTCCCGGCTTCAATACGGTCCGGAATCACATGGTGGAGGCAACCTTCGAGCCGATTCACTCCCTCGATCCTGATTGTATGGGTGCCGGCTCCGGAGATCGAGGCTCCACATTTTTGGAGATAATCCGCCAGGTCACATATTTCCGGTTCCGATGCCGCGTGTTCGATCACCGTGACACCTTCGGCAAGAGTGGCGGCCATCATGATATTGGCCGTGCCCAGCACGGTCGAACCGTGGGGGCCGCCCAGATATATTCTTGCCCCTTTCAGTCGTTCGGCCTCAGCAAAAATATAGCCGCCTTTCTGCTTGATGTCCACCCCCATAGCTCTGAGTCCTTTCAGGTGCAGGTCAACGGGACGTTCACCGAGCACACACCCGCCCGGCAGAGGGACGCGGGCATGTTTTCTTTTGGCGACCAGCGGGCCCAGAACACATATACTGGCCCGCATTGCAATGGCATGGTCGTGCGGACAACTGCAATTTGCTTCATCCCTCGGCTCCAGCTCCAGGGTGTGGGGGCCCGTTCGTTCGACCGAAAGCCCCACGGAATCCAGGATGATTGCAAGCGTGCTGACGTCGGTAAGGCGCGGCACCCTGTCGAGGACGGTCTTTCCTTCACAGAGGAGAGCGGCGGCCATAATCGGTAAAGAGGCATTCTTTGCTCCGTTGATCTTTACGGTTCCATGCAATCGGCGGCCGCCTTCTATTCGCACTTCAGACATTTTGCAGATCCAATGATAGTGTTTGAAATTGTTGACTCTGTATTTGTTTCTCTCCGGCCGGCCGGGCCGACCTGACGGACAGTATCCGCTCGCACCCGTTTGCATCCTTCCTGAAATCCATACTTTCATAACACCACTGCGGCAGATTTTTTACCATGGCGCGGACGTGTTCGCTTTGCCCTTCCCCCAGCTCGATCACCAGCCATCCGCCCGGCCTCAGTGCATCCGCCGCGGTTTCGATCAGCGCCCGGGTCACTCCGAGTCCCGTCCTTCCTCCGTCAAGAGCAACAGCCGGCTCCCAGCGGCTCACTTCCGGCTGCAGTCCTTCGATGTCTCCGGTAGGTATGTAAGGAGGGTTGGAGGCGATCAAATCCAGCCGCCGGCTGCCGCGGCCGGCTTCGGCGGGCAGGGCGTCAAAGAGGTGGCCCGTGTAAAAGGCCATCCGCTCTTCCACGCCGTGCCGGCGGGCGTTTGCGCGGGCCACCTCGACAGGGTCCTCGCGGATATCCGTTGCATAACAGGAAAGGTCCTCCCTTTCGCAGGCAAGCGTTATAGCGATGACGCCACTGCCCGTACCGATATCCGCCGCCAGCACCTCCCGCGGCGCGGGGGGGAGGCATTCCAGGCACTTTTCGACAAGAAGTTCGGTCTCCGGGCGGGGGATCAATACAGAAGGGTCGATGTGGAATTTGCGGCCGTAAAACTCTGCATAGCCCAGCACGTATTGAAGCGGGCACCTCTCGGCCCGCTTCCGGACCATTCTGCGGTAGCGTGCCCTTGTTTGGGGGGAGACCTGTTCCTCGAACCTGGCGTAAAGCATGATTCGGTCCAGCCCGGTGGCCTCGCTGAGTAACAGCTCGGCGTTCAGACGCGCATCCTCGATCCCCGCCTTCTCGAAATATTCACAGGTCCAGTTCAGCAGTTTGAGAAGGGTCCAGTTGGTCGCGGAATCGGTGGCGTTCATGGCCGGGAAGTACAGTTGGCGCAGTTGTTGGCCGGGACGGCGGTCTTCTGCCGCATCCCGAAAGGTTCAATCAGCATTTGCAAAAACATCGACCATAGTATAAAGCATTGCTTCCCTGCTTTTGCAAAGTAAGAGATGCAGGAATGCGCGAAATCCTTTCATGACGGCCTTAAAGGGGCATAAATGGATTTATTGCGCCATAAAAAACCGGGGCGATTTTTACCGGGAAATTCAGCGGTTTCCAAGATACGCCGCAATATAATCGTCGCAGTATATCTGTTTCTCCATAAGAAGCTCCGCGGTGATGCCGGCCTCCATCAGTTCTCTGTCGGTCGGGTCCATGATCGCTCCGTCCAATCCGGCGGAAATCGCCATCACAAGATATGTGCTGTTGATCAGACTTCTGAGCTTGCAGCTCTGGCTGACATTTGAGAGGCCGAGGATGAATTTCGGCGGTGGATCGCTGAGCAAGCGCAACTGCCGGAGGGTTTCCATGACCGCCACCGGCTGCTTCGGCGCCACATTCACAGGTAGAATCACAGGGTCGATATACAGATCCGTGATGTCCAACCCGTGTTCCATCGCCTTGGTGACAATGGTTGCCCCCATTGCAACGCGGCTGTCGGCATTGCTGGGCACGCCGCTTTTATCGATTGTCAGAGCGATCAGGGAGGCTCCGTTGCTCACGGCCAGAGGAACGTATTTGTCCAGCTCATCTTCGGTGGATTTCGAAGAATTGATGATGGCGGGGGTCTTGCATGCCTTGAGCGCCTCGCTCATCACATCATATTTTGTGGTATCGATACACAGCGGCAGATCGGTAACTTCCTGGACGGTTTCGATCAGCCAGAGCATATTTTCCATTGCTTTGCCCTTTGCCGTGCCGACATTGATGTCCAGCGCATCGGCCCCGCATTCGATCTGCTCCCGGGCCACCTGCTGAACAATCGAGGCATCACGGTTCTCGATACCCTTTTTCACGTCATCAAACATGCCGTTGATCCGCTCGCCGATTACAAACATCTTCCAAACCTCCTTCAAGAGTTGGTAAGGTTATTAAGAAAATCTTTCCGCTGGATATCCACTCTTTTACGCATATCGCCAATGAGTTATCTTGCCATTTTGTGCTTTGAGTTTTGAATTTCCGGCGTATACAGCATTCATGACGGGGCGGGCTCGCTATTGCTATCGGGATCGTCCTTTATGCTTTTATGCACAACTGAGCCCTCTCCGGCCTGATAACCCCTACCGCCCGGTCGGCCGAGCATGGCAGCCATACGGTCGAGTTCCATTTTTTTCGATCCCGATCCCGATAGCGATCCCGATTTCTGGCATTGCTGCATAGTTTTCAATCTGAACGGGGTTCACTGAGGGTTTACTATCAGCAGCACCCGTCAGTCCTTCTCCTGAAGATAGATAATAACACCTTCGGGACTCGCAATGAAAATGGCAGGTTGATCAGGATGGGCAGAGACAGAGGTGCGTTGTTTGAGCGGTACACGCATTTTTTCTTCACCGGTTTCCGGCTCAAGCAAAACCAGGGCATTTTCAGGGGTGAGGAAGTAGAAACCTCTCTCGCCTTCAGCCAGATAGCGTCCGGCATCGGGATGGGACCAGATTTCCTGCGGGGAAGGGGAGGTCTTCATATAGATGGTTTCTCCCCCGAGAGTGGATACAAGCAAGTTCTCTCCTTTAATGACCGGCGCGTCAACGATTGTTGCGCCCACCGGGAAACGCCATTCGACCTGAAGTGCGGCGTTGTTTCCCGAATTGCTCAGGCAATAAAGGGATCGGTCATTCATGCCGATGAAAACGAGCCCGTCGTGAACGGCGGGTCCGGAAGTGATCGACAGCGCTTCTCCGGGCCGCCAGCTCCCCGTTACCCTGCCCGTTGCGGCATTGATCACGATCAGTCGCTTGCCGCCCGCCGCGAAAACTTGCCGGTCCCGCACCTCCATCGGCTCCAGCACCGTACCGACCACCGAACGGCTCCAGCGATGCGCTCCGTCCCCGGTGGCGAATCTCAAAACCGATCCGCTTGCGGAGCCTAAAATCAGGTCACCATCAAACGGAACAGGCCGGACGTTCACAGGGGTTCGCGCGGCCAACCGGCGCATTACAAGGCCTGTATGGGCGCCGATGAAGGCCATCCCCCGGAATGTGTGTGCATAAACGGTATCGCCGTCCATCGCCGGCGGTGCGGTAAGGACATCGTGGAGATGTGTCTTGCCAGTCAACCGCCCGGAACCTGCGTCCAGGTGGTATAACCGGGCTCCAAGGGTTTCAATGATCAGCCGTTCGTTGACCACATCGATGCTTTCAATGCGGTCGCCACCGAGTTCACGGCGCAAATCATGCCCCCAGCGCACCGCCAGGCCGTAGTCGGCGAGTTGTTCCAGTTCGAGGTGCGCGCCTGGCACTTCTTCGTTGTGATTTCCGCCGATTTCGCCTTCGGCCACGCTGTTTGTCTTCCCCGTAGTTTGCTCCGAACGTTGGGATGTGTTCTTACAACCCGGCCCTGACAGGGCGGCTATTACGCAAAAGGCAAGCGACACTGTTTTCATTGGTATCATTTATCAGACTCCACCGAAACCGAACTCATCGGAACTCATCCGGGACCAACAGCCGTTGTGCCATTCAGTCCTTTGCCGTTACAAAACCATAAAAACATTCAATATTCTGCAAATTAACGTGTTGCAGCAAAAAGCGAGAGCTCTATTGCTGAAAATGCAAGAAATATTCAACAACATAATATGCCGAACTCAATAGAATTTTACTTCAACTGCCTCGTGAAGTCAACTTCCTCCGAAACCCGGTAGATGGGAGCGCGGCGCCATCACAGGAAGAGGGCGTGGCGCCGCTGTCGGGTAGGAACATCCGCGTGATGATCCGGCTGTTTTTTTCACCCAAAACGCTGCCAGGCGTTGTCTGGCGGCAGAATCCAACGCCGCACAGTTCCACGCCGGCATGATTTCCGTAAGCAACTTCGCGATTTGTAACCGTGGCGTCAAAATCCTAGTGCTTACTTGCATAACTAAGGATAATCTTTGGTTATTTGATTTTTTACCGCAGAGATCGCAGAGTGCGCAGAGAACGGCTTCTATTACGATTGCGACCTTCTTTAAAATAATTATTC
>PUMZ01000231.1 GCA_003551565.1 Candidatus Brocadiaceae bacterium
CTGGCCGCACGCCACTTTGCACCGCAGGGCGTGCCGGTTTTCGGCATCAACCTGGGCAAATTCGGGTTCCTGACCCAGGCAACGAACGAAGAAGCCCGGGACGCTCTCGAAAACGTCCTGGAGGGGAAATACGATGTCGAAACGCGCATGATGATGGCCTGCACCCTGCAACGCAACGGCGAGACCATCCATGAAACCGTCGCGCTCAACGATGCGGTGATATCGCGGACCGCACTGTCGCGGTTGCTGACCATCGACATGTTCGTCGACGGCCGATGGGTCAACACCTACAGGGCCGACGGGTTGATCGTGGCCACGCCGGTCGGCTCCACCGCCCACAGCCTCGCCGCCAGCGGCCCCATCCTCACTCCCGATCTCAACGCATTCGTTATCAGCCCCATCTGCCCCCATACTCTCAGTAACCGGCCGATCGTTATCGCCGATAATGTGCGCATCGAACTGCGTCCGCGGGATTATTCCGAACAACCGGCGCTGACCGTTGACGGGCAGATATTCCGGCCGCTCGGAAACGGCGACGTGATCGAAATAAAAAAAGCACACAGCCCTCTGAAACTCATTAAAACCGGAGATATGACCTTCTTTGAAACCCTGAGGGAAAAACTCGGATGGAGCGGACAACCAATTTATCGCCATGGCCAAAGAAAAAAAACATGAGTTTGCCGTCCGATTGCTCGGCGAATACTGCAAGGGGTGCCGCCTGTGCATCAGTGTGTGCGAGGCGGGTAAAATAGCGATCGATCCCGCCCCGAACGAACGCGGCATCCAAACCGCACGCCTCCTGCGGCACAGACGCTGCAGCGGATGCCTCCGATGCACGGCAATCTGCCCGGAAGCCGCTATCGAAATCGACAGGTTGGAAACGGACCAAACCGGGGCGCAAAACGACGAACGGCCCCGTCAGCGGAACGGGATCATCCCGGAGAAACACGGATAAAACAGGACAATGGATAAAGTGCTGATTTCAGGTAACGAGGCCGCCGCCGAAGCGGCCATACGTGCGGGATGCAAGCTCTACGCCGGCTATCCGATCACGCCCCAGAACGAACTGATCGCTTATATGGCCGATCAACTCCCGCTGCGCGGCGGCACCTTCATCCAGGCCGAAAGCGAGCTGGCGGCCATCAATATGGTCCATGGCGCAAGCGCCTCCGGCGTGCGGTGCATGACCTCCTCCAGCAGTCCCGGCATCAGCCTGAAACAGGAGGGGATCTCGTACCTGGCCGGAAGCGAACTGCCGGCCGTCATCGTCAACGTCCAGCGCGGCGGCCCCGGACTCGGCGGCATCGGCAGCGCACAGGGCGACTACTTCCAGAGCACCCGCGGCGGCGGGCACGGCGACTACCGCACGATCGTCCTGGCGCCCGCAACAGTGCAGGAAATGGCCGATATGACGTTTCTTGCCTTCGACCTGGCCGACACGTACCGGATGCCGGTCATGGTACTGAGCGATGCCGTGACCGGCCAGATGATGGAGGGAATCAGTTTCGGCAAAATGACCGCGCCCCGCCCTGCGCCGAAACCCTGGGCCCTGACCGGGGCCAGGGGACGCCCGCGCAACATCATCCATTCCTTCTTCATCGACCAGCAAGAGCTGGAAGAGTTCAACGTGAAACTGCAGGCCAAATACCGGAACATCGCCGAACAGGAAATCCGTTACACAACCGAAGGCGGCACAAACCCCGACTACGTCATGGTCGCGTTCGGCAGTTGCGCACGCACCCTGAGAAATATCGCAGCCGATCCCCCCGCCGGACTGGACGGGGAACTCGGGCTTTTTCGCCCCGTCACCCTCTGGCCGTTCCCTTACGAGGCGCTCAGAGAATATACTGCTTCAGCCCGCGCAATACTTGCCGTCGAGATGAACGCCGGACAGATGGTCGAAGACGTCAGGCTGGCGGTCAACGGCCGGATCCCCGTCCACCTCATGGCCCACCCCGGCGGAGGTGTCCCGGTCGAAAGCCGGATACGTGAACGATTGGTTTCCCTTTTTGCACCAACAACGAGGTAACACAATGCAAGAGACAGGCGCCGCTACCCGCACGGCCCTCTACCGGAGGCCGGCCTGTTTGCTGGACGAAGTGACCCATTACTGCAGCGGATGCGGTCACAGCCTCATGCACCGCATGATGGCGGAATTGATCGATGAACTGGGGATTCGCGAAACCACAATCGGCATCGCACCGGTCGGCTGCGCGGTCCTTGCCTACAACTATATCGATATCGACTGGAGCGAAGCGGCGCACGGCAGGCCGCCGGCGGTGGCCACCGGAATCAAACGCGTCCAACCCGAAAAAATCGTCTTCACATACCAGGGCGACGGCGACCTGGCATCGATCGGAATGGCGGAGACCATCCATGCAGCGAACCGGGGCGAGAACATCACCGTCATTTTCATCAACAACGCACTCTACGCCATGACACAGGGCCAGATGGCGCCCACCACCCTGCTCGGGCAGGTCACCACCACAACGCCGCGGGGAAGAAAAGAGGATGAAGAAGGACCGCCGGTCAAAGTCTGCGAGCTGCTCCGGGACTTCGAACGTGTCCGGTTGCTGGCGCGCACCACGGTCAGCTCACCCCGGGACGTGCGAAATACGCGCAGGCTCCTGAAAAAAGCACTCCAATACCAGATCGACGGCGTCGGATTCTCGCTCATCGAAGTGCTCTCGGCATGTCCGACCTACTGGCGTAAAACGCCGCAGGAATGCAACGAATTCATTGAAAATACCATGACCGATACCTTCCCGACCGGCGTGTTCAAAGACGACGGGAAGCGGCGTCCATTTTCCGAAAATCATAGTGGAGCATGAGGGACCTGATCAAGTCATCTTGAGTTCTCGCGGTATCCGTTCCTTCGTGCTCTTCGTGTTCTTCGTAGTAACAAAAATGAAGTTTGATATATTTCAACGTTATCGGATTGAAAGACG
The DNA here is from genome assembly GCA_003551565.1 of Candidatus Brocadiaceae bacterium. GTDB lineage: Bacteria > Planctomycetota > Brocadiia > SM23-32 > SM23-32 > PUMZ01. The sequence goes on from PUMZ01000231.1 coordinate 2,949, forward strand.
GCATAAAACGTTTTGTACTTCAGTTCACAAAAGAACAACCACGAAGGACACGAAGAACACGAAGAAAAGAAAAAACAAATCTATTTCACCCCTTGCGGGGATTATGTAACAGGCTCATGAGCGGAAAAAAAGCAAATCATGATACCGAACAGCGGCTGATCATCGCGGGCTTCGGCGGACAGGGCCTGCTGACCGCCGGGAAATTGCTGTGCAAAAGCTGCCTTGCGGAGGGGAACAACGTGACATTCCTGCCCTCCTACGGCAGCGAAGTGCGGGGCGGAACGGCCAACTGCCATGTGGTCGTCGCAAGCGCCGAGATCGCCAGCCCCTCCGTGGACCGGGCCGACGCTATGATTATCCTCAACGAACTATCGCTGGCACGGTTCGGAGACAACATCAAAGACGACGGCCTCCTGCTCCTGAACAGCTCCCTGATCGCGACCGATGCGACGGCGCTCAAGACCGGCAATGTCTTCCGCGCCCCCGCCACCGAACTCGCCGCAGAACTGGGAAACGTCATCGTGGCGAACATCATTATGCTCGGAGCGCTGGTCACGCTCAAACGCATTTGCAGGATCGAGACGCTGGAAGCATCCATCCGCGACTGGCTCCGGGACAAGGGGCGCTCCGCCAATGCCGAACTCAACCTCAACGCCCTGCACTGCGGCGCCGGGCTGGCCCGGGACGACATGGAACAACCACATAGTTCATAACCCGTTGCCGTTCTTTGTGTTCTTGGTGTTCTTTGTGTGATCCCATCCTGAGCCGGAGGAACGGAAACGGCATGCATCACACGAAGCACACAAAGAGCACGAAGAATTCGTTTTTGAAAAGAATTACGGCTGCCTGTCCAGGTCAATATGGCGGTAGCCCGGACGGGCGGGCGGTTGAAAATCGCTTTCGGAGAACCGCCGGTCGAATTGCGGGCTGCTGAATTGCAGCGTGATATGGAACCCCGGACGCGGGCGGCTCACGCCCAGACGGTGCGGAAAAACCGCCCCGTTCACCTCGCCGTAACGGTCCAGGACCACGCAGGTATCGACATCGCCGAAAACGTCGTACGTGGTGATCGATGTGATGTGCAGATCGCGCCGGTCGACGCTGACCCGCCGCAGCGGAAAACCCTCCAGCGTGACCTCGAACACGTAGTCCGCGCGCGTCGTCTCCATCGTGGTGCCGTCCCATGTCAGGCCCAGCCAGTCGGGCGGTGCAAACCACAGCGCAATTTCCGCGGGCCAAACCAGGTGCGGCATACGTGCATGGGCCGCCTCGCCGCCGGTGACGACCTCCCGGTTTTCCGGTATCTCCAGCCAGAAACTCTCCCCGAGCGCACGGAGGCTGAAAATGTTCCGCCCGAACCGCTCGGCACGGAGCCGCAAACCGGGAACCGTCCTGTCGAAGATCAAAATGCCCCGGACGAGTGGGTGCCTCTCGCGCCCCCCTGCGGCCTCTTCCACAACACGCAGCGAGATGCGGGTATCGTAGACACTGGAAAAAAAATGCTGGCGCGCCGCCACGCCCTCGATCACCTCCCGGCGCGAAAGCTCCTCCGGAGGCCGCAGCGGCCGGAACGGCAACGCACGGCAGCCGAGCGCAAAAAAACTCCCTGAGACGGCAACAACAACGCCCAATCGCAACATCAGAAAACGCAATTTATCCGGCATCGTGCGATGCCCCTTCATCCTGCATTTCTCGCAAAGCAAAATTAAATTTCTCATAAACGGCTTTGCCATCTAAAGCTTCTGGAATGGATAAACGTTCGTTTCACAATCAAACTGTTTATTGGCGATTCCAAACGGAACTTTGTCCTGCGGGCGGGTGAGGAAAGCAGGATCATGGCAATTCCATCTCGATAACCTTTTGGGCGGAAAGCCGCGCCCGGACCGTCTCTTGCCTCTCCGGCGCATGCTGACATGGCAGGCGCAGCTCGTAACGGCCCTCCCGAAAAAACACGCGCGGCCGGTCCCTGCCGGAACGAACCGTGACCAGCCAGTGATGATCGGGTTCGGGCGGAAGGATCAACCCGGGCACTTCCATCCTGTGCACAAGGAACAGCCTGTCGCCCGCGATCGTCCGCAGCGTGGTGCCCCATAGCCGCACGGACAGATCGGCCAGCAGATAATCCAGTTGCTCGATATATTCTTCGCTGCGGGCCGGCACCAGGCAGACCAGCGGGCCGCTCCTGGTCTCAAAAGCCCCGCCGATCCGCACAACCCGGCCCTCATGATCGCGGATGCGGGCGGGGAATGCCCTCAGGCGCCTCCGGACGGCGTCGGTAAACTGCGCATCCAATCGGCGCCCATCTGCGATGGCGCGGTATATTGTCCCGGCATCGTAACGGCTGTAAGGGGGATCGTAAAGGTCCTCCCCCGGCGCCGGCGGCGCCCCGTCTTCGGCCTCCACCTCCTGCCCTTCATCGGATTCCTCAAGCTCTTCCAGCTCCCCGGACAGCTCCTGCGGCGACAGCTCCCGGACGATGATATCGACCACTTCGGTCTCATCCGGCTCATGGCGGCAGGGAAACTCCAGGCTGTACTGCCCCGGTGCGCCGATCACTCTGGTCCGGCCGTCGCTTCCCTGCAACCTCAGCTCGTATCCGGCCCGTATCCGTTCCCCCGCCGTTGCAAACCGATCGATCAAGAAGAAATTGTCCCCTCCCCTGCGCCGCATGGTGGTTCCGTACACCGTCACAACCTCACCCTCCTGGAGCCCCCGCGCCTTTGCAATGCTGTCGTGATGTCCGGCGGGAATCAAAGCCGTTATATCGCCCTGCAGCCGTACGGCGCGGGCGATACGGTACGTGCGATCCCGGACCGTCACTTCGCGGGCGATCGAAGGGACGCTTGTCCGCCGCACGAACTCGCCCTCGAACTTCGCATCCACATTGCGGCCGTCCCGGCCCAGAGAACGAATCTGGGAGGAGTCAACCTCCAGATACGGCTTCAGGGGCAGGAACCGCCTTTCGATCTCGACATCGGGATCTTCTCCGCCCAGGAGCGGGACGGGAAAAAAGACCGACCCCGCACACAACAGCGCCAGCAAGACAATCCGCCTCTGTCCGTATCGCATCGGTTCCGTTCCTCGGGGAAAAAACAATGGTGGGCGCAGCAGGACTCGAACCTGCGACTTCTACCGTGTGAAGGTAGCGCTCTCGCCACTGAGCTATGCGCCCCCGTTACATAAGCATTCATAGAACCACAGATGAACACAGATCAACACGGATAAGGCACAGGACTTAAAAGATGTAAAAAACTTCTGTCCTGGTTCGTTATCTGTGTTTACCTGTGTGCATCCGTGGTTCTTCTTCCCGGAATACGCTACGTGGTTCACTGAGAACTTACCAATGACTCTACCACGAACGCTGCGCCGTGTCAAGAACATCATATCACCCTCCCCCGCCGGGGCGCGGGTATGCCCCGCACGAAGATGCAGAGGCACAGAGAACGGAACGGAGAAAATGGCACTCATTCTTTTTCAAAAAAGAATTCATCACACAAAGAACACCAGGGACACAAAGAACGGCAACGGCAGAAAGCAAACGCCGTTTGTCCGCATTAAGGCCCGAAGGGCCGATCTCAACAATAGCCCCGGGCGACCGGAGGGAGCCCGGGGTAACGGGGAACACGTAACACAACAAGCCCCGCAAGGGGCGAAACAGAATCCCGGATGCGAAGGTCGACACGCCCCTCCGCGGCTACGGAAGTGTTCTGCGCTTCTGGATTCTGGTGTGTCGTTCCATCCCCTTGTGAAACAGCCCGAATGCCCCTTACAATAACATTTTCTGACAACAAGCAAAGAAAAAGGAGCGAGGATGAGTTACACAAAATTGACATATCATATTACGTTCAGTACAAAAGGCCGTGTTTGTGCGTTGTATGAAACCATACGTCCGAGACTGTTTTCATACCTTGCCGGCACGATCAACAAAGATTATGGATTGACAAAAGAGGTCGGAGGTGTTGACGATCACATTCACATCTTATGTGACATCCGGCCCACATTATCAATTTCCGCATTTATGTCCAGATTAAAATCATCTTCTTCCGCCTGGCTGCATCGTGAATATCCCAACATGAAACATGTCACCTGGCAGGAAGGTTATGGGGCTTTTACGGTTAGCACATCGACCGCACCGGATGTGCAGAAATATATCAAAGAACAGGAACGACACCACAGATCAATGTCCTATCTGGATGAGTTGCGCAAGTTACTCATGAAAAACGATATTGACTTCAAGGAAAAATATCTCCAATGAGAATCGTTCAGGCCCAAAGGGCCGCCGCAACAATAGCCCCGGGCGACCGGAGGAAGCCCGGGGTAACTGGGAACACGTAACACACCAAGCCCCGCAAGGGGCGAAACAGAATTCCGGATGGAAAGGCTGTGGCGCCCCTTGCGGGGCTGGGCGTGGACAAGCGCTACGGTTCCCCGCGGCTCACTCCGTTCACCGCGGGCTACTGCTGTGACGCCCCTGCCGGGGCTGACCGCAAAAGATGCCCGGGGAAGCGCTTTCGTTCAGGCCCGAAGGACCGATCTCAACAGTATCGCGCTTGTTTCACGCGTGTTCGGTGGTGCAGATGTGGCAGAAAGCAAACGCC
>PUMZ01000339.1 GCA_003551565.1 Candidatus Brocadiaceae bacterium
ATGATTTTGCGACCCCTGATCGAGGTTCCCCGCAAGACGCTCAGCCTGCTCACCCGGCGCGAGAAGTACATGACCGCCGGCTTGGTGATGCTGATGGTGGTGAACGCGTTCGTCCAGATGGTGGGTATCGCATCCGTGATGCCCTTCCTCTCAGTCCTCGGGGATCCCTCGGCCATCCACGAGCATCGTTGGCTGAGTGCCGCCTACGAGGTGCTGCCCTTCGAGACCGCACAGTCTTTCCTGTTTTTCCTCGGGGGGATGGCGTTTGCGCTGATCGTGGTCGGTAACGCAACGCAGGCCGCGACGCAGTGGGCGACCACGCGCTTCACACACATGCGTCGCTACAGTGTGTCCAGTCGGTTAATGGCCGACTATTTACGGCGCCCTTACGCCTTCTACCTCAACCGAAACTCTTCGGATCTATCCAAATCGGTTCTTGAAGAGACTGAACACGCCATCCGGGGCGGGCTGATGCCGGTTTTGAAGGTGATTAAAAATGGCGCCCTTGCGGTAGCGATCGTTGGTCTCCTGCTTGCCGTCGAACCGGGTTTGACCCTGATTATCGCCGGGGTGCTCGGTGTTGCCTACGGCGGAATTTATCTCTTTGCGCGGGTCTGGTTGGCCCGAATAGGCACGGAGAGGGTGACCGCGAACGAGAAACGCTTCTCAGCCGTGGCAGAGGCTTTCGCTGGAGCAAAGGAGATCCGCCTGCTTGGCCGTGAGCGCTCGTATCTGGACCGGTATCGTCGGGCAGCCCATCAGTTCGCCCGGCACCAGGCCAACTCCCAAATCCTGCGGAACCTGCCCCAGTATGCCATTGAAGCGATCGCATTCGGTGGGATCCTGCTCATGGTTCTCTTCTTGATGGCGGACGGAGGCGGCGTTGGTGCGGTGCTACCAATCATCGGCCTCTATGCCTTAGCAATGAAGCGACTGATCCCGGCGTTCCAGCAGCTGTTCAGCGCATTTGCGCAATTGCGGTTCAGCATGCCGGCTGTCGATACAATTCTCCGCGACTTGGGCGACCGGTCGGAGCTATTACCGCTGTTACGACGGCAAAAGCAACCTGAACCGCTCGCGCCTCAGCGGTCCATCGAGCTCCATCGAGTGACCTTCCAATATCCCGGTGCAGAGGCACCTGCCATTCGGGAACTCTCTATGACCATTCCTGTGCATAGCACGGTCGGTATTGTAGGCCCGTCGGGAGCGGGGAAGAGTACGTTGGTCGACGTCCTGCTCGGGCTGCTGTCCCCCGACCGCGGTACATTGCGCGTGGATGGAACAACGCTAAACCGGGACAACCTGCGCGGTTGGCAGGCCGCAATCGGGTACGTCCCTCAGCATATCTTCCTCGCAGATGACACTGTGCGGGGGAACATCGCGCTCGGGGTCCGCCCGGAGGAGATCGATGACTTGGCCGTAGAGCGCGCTGCGCGAATGGCGAACCTGGACGGCTTCGTCCGGAGTGAACTACCCAACGGTTATGCGACGCAGATTGGTGAACGCGGGGTAAGGCTTTCAGGCGGGCAACGCCAAAGAATCGGTATCGCACGGGCGCTTTACCGCGATCCAGCAGTGCTTGTTTTTGATGAAGCGACGAGCGCTCTTGATACGGCGACCGAGAATTCTGTCATGAGCGCGGTCCAAAATCTGGCAGGAAAAAAGACGATCGTCCTGGTCGCCCATCGCCTGACGACCGTTAAGAACTGTGATCAATTGTTCGTCATCGATTACGGCCGCGTAGTAGAACAGGGCTCTTGGGACCAGCTGATTGCCTATGATGGCCGTTTACGGAGCCTAGCGTCGGGCATGACTTTCACTTGATTCTCGGCCAAATTTACCGTTTGCCCGCTTCGAAAGCAAGTGGCATGACTGCGGGATGAAGCCTCCAGGCCCCGCTGGCTCTGTGAAGTTTCTTTCGCTGCCGACCGTTGTTCGCGCAAGGAATTTACGGGAATTGTTTCTGTATGACAGTTCGTTTCAACTAGCCCCTTCCCATTTTTTACAACGCTAAAAAATGTCAGATTACGTTGATTTTTTGCAGAGCTCCAACCAATCACAGACTCTGGGTTCTATCGAGCTTAAAATATTCGAACAGTTGACCGAGAAAGCGCCATGACCGAGTCATCTAAAAACATAAATGAGGAAGATAAAGACGTTCTTCGCGCCGCAAAGGGTAATTGGGATGTCTTCGATCTTGAAAAGCTAGAGATATTAAAAAAAGCGGCAAAGGAGTGGGAAGCTGCGCTTGATGGCGTAGCGTGGCCATGGTTGTGCTGGAACGTGGAGCCCGATTGGTGCCTGGTGCAACAGAGGCTGGTACGTCATGTCGGCTGGACACCAGTTGTGTTTGGAGATCCCCGCTCCGGGGCGCCGCCGCTCGAGAAAGATGCTATCCTAGTCGATTTCAATAGACATTTCAATTACCCAATAATGCACTTTCTTTTTCCAGTTGAGTTTGTTTTTTTGTTTACAAAGAGGTTGGCTTTCTGGCATTCCGATTTGTTGGTGAGAACCGATGTAATGGAGCGTTTAGCGAATACCTTTGAAAAACTGCCTGACGGGGTAACAGCTGCGATTGACGGCAGGCGGCCCTGGTACAAGCGGTGGTACGGGACGGGGGACCGATTCTGGGAGCTTGTCGGGTGCACGACGGCTTCGGCCAGCCGAGACCAGTTTGAGAAAGGCGCAGGGTGGTGGAGGAACATATGGCGCCATCCGAACTGCAGCGAAGCCCTACGCAAGAAGACCCGGAGAAGATATTATTACGATCACGGCGCAGGTATTCTCGCGTGGCATGAGCTCCATGGGGGGGTGGTAACACCCATTGAACACCGGTTGGTGCGAGAAGGCCATTGCACTCGAGTGGGGAATACCCAATATCAGCGCCAAAGCCCCCAAGATGACCGACGGGACTTGAGCAAGGATTTAAGCTACAACTACGACTTACCAGAGGTATGCCGGCGTCTAGAAATTGAGCACCTCTTGTGAATTTGTACTCCCCTTGATAGGTCATACGCCAGTATGCTTAAGGAGTCCGGGCGGTATGCCCAATCAAACCCGGAGTCGTCGAAAGGATGATTAGTAAAGTCAAGAAACTAGTCAGACAATACCTTCCTTCGCGTTACGAGCCCCGGGTGACCCGGCGCGTGCGGGACGTGGAGGTGGGTGCCTTTACTATGTATCTTGCGCTCAAGAATCGTCTTTCAAAAAAATGTGTCCAGGAGCGCGAGGATCGGCCTATCGTCAGTCTCACCTCCTTTCCGGCTCGTCTCGATACCGTGTATCTGACCATCGAGAGCATCTTACGCCAGTCTGCACCCCCGGCCAGCATCTATCTCTGGTTGTACGAGGGAGAAATTAGTTACGCCAATTTGCCAGTAACATTGCGACGTCTAGAAAAACGAGGGCTGCATATAGAGTTCGTTCCTGATAACCTGCGCGGGGCAAAGAAGTTGGTATACGCTGCCCGTAGGCTGCCAGATCGCGTTATTGTCACTGCCGATGATGATGTTCTTTATCCGAAAGACTGGTTATCCAAACTGATCGTAGCAAGCCGGGAATCGCCAGGGACGGTGGTATGTCACCGTGGCCATGCTATAAAAAGACGCCCGGATGGCGAGTTTTATAGGTATTGGGACTGTATGAGTCACGATTCTGGCGGTGCGGCACCTTCCTATCATCTGCTCCCTACCGGCGTTGGAGGGGTGCTCTATCCGCCTCGGGTTCTGCACTCGCAGGTCTTCGATATTGAATTGATGAATCGCCTGTGCCCGATAGCTGATGACGTTTGGTTCAAAGCGATGACGCTTTTGAAGGGGGTGAAATCCCGTCGGGTGGGGGAAAAGAATTTCATGCCCGTGATGATTCCGGGGAGTCAGGAGCAAGCCCTGATCCATGAGAACAAGTATTCCAATGATGGTCAAATTGAGAAAACTTTCTCGTACTTTGACTTAAAGGAATATTTTCCGAGGGAGATTCTCAGAGATGCGTAGGGCCTATCGGGCAGTTAAACGTGTCAGCCCCTACTTCGTTTGGCGGCCTTTTCGTCGCGCGCTCGATGAGCTAGCCGACGAAGCGGGGTACCGACGGAACACGGAAGGGCCCCCGTGTGACTTCCGAGGCTTGGTCGATGATCCATTCGCGGCGCTGCGACGGGCTAATGGGAACACTGCACTTGTGGAAATCCCTTTGGCCCGGTGCCGCACGATGCATGTGCTAGGTATTCCAGCGACACACAATTCGATCAATCCGTTTGTAATAACCGCGCGTTGGTGGCTTCAGAAGGAAGCGGAAGCGTATGGGGTGCCGGAAGCGACCCCGCTGGGAGCGTTCATGGACACCGTGCAGCCGGCGTCGGCGGAGGAAGTGCTCGAGGTAGAGAGCGATGCGTTGGCTAGCTTGAGGCCAACTGCTGTGGAGTTCCCCTGGGAAGGTCGCTCTGGTGGCGCCGTCGAGTCGCGGCGTAGAAGTACCCTGATCCGGGAGGCACAAGGCTATGGGTGGGCATTGAATGCACAAGATGGTTGCCAGACCTTCGGGCCGTGCTCCGACGAAAAAGTGAGATTCGAGGTGGAGCGTATTACGACTGTTGTGGACTCCATTGGCCGACGAGGCTACCATCCGGAATATGTGGGAATTGAGCGGGGACTGGAACAAGTCAGGGGGCTCGTTCTAATCAGCGAAAAGGGAGAGTGGTGTTGCGTGATTGATGGTGGGCAGCACAGGGTAGCGGCACTTACCGCATTGGGGTATGAGACGGCGCCGATAGTGGTTCGCCCCGAAGCGGTATATGCACGGGACTCAGCGGGCCGATGGCCGGGTGTCGTTGCCGGCGATGTCGACGCCGAAAGCGCCAAGCAGCTCTTCGACCGCATTCTTGCCGGTTTTCCGCCACAATGGGTTGAATCCTCTTGGGGACCCATTGCTCGGCGCTATCAGCTGGAGTTGGATGCCCGCGCTTGAAGCAAGCAGAATGCGCGCTGGTCGCAGTGAGGGTTGATCGTCATGGTGGATGCAGTCGTTACCTGGGTCGATGGATCGGATCCGGCGCATGTTGCTAAGCGCAAGTATTGGCTGGCGCAGTTGCAGGGAAGTGAAGCGATTTCGCGGCATGGAACGTTGCATACGCGCTGGGAGTCGAGCTTCGAGCTGTATTACTGTATCCATCTGATCCGTCGGAATGCCCCTTGGATCGAGAAGATCTATCTCGTGACGGATGAGCAGCGTCCGGATTGGCTGACGGAAGAGGAGGCCAGGCGACTGGATGTAGTGCTGGTAGACCACAAGACCATTTTTGCTGGGTTCGAGGGGTGTCTGCCAACATTCAATTCGGATGCGATTGAAGCCGTGTTGCATCGCGTGCCGGGCCTGTCGGACCGGTATCTTTACTTCAATGATGATGTTTTTTTGCTTCGGCCAACGCCTGCGAAGAAATATTTTCATGGCGAGCGCGCGTATTGGCGAGGGAGGTTTGAAAAGAGATTCACGGTGAAGCAGTTGTTAAAGTTTGGGCGATGGATTGCGGGTGCACGGGAACGCGATGGTTTCGTGGGTGTGCGTAAAGAGAGGGCCGTTCTTGAGCTAAAGCGTGTTTTTAATAATGCACACGCGCCTCACCCCTTTTTTCGCGATTTGACGAGGGATGTCATCGAGGAAAGCGGTTGGATGGAAGAGAATATGTCCCAGAAGTTTCGCAAATGGGAAAGTGTCTCTGTGCCGCAGTTGGTTTCAAACGCCGCGATCTTACGAGGATATGCGACGAAGGGGCCAAGTGATTGGGAGTATATCCATTCCGAACATAGCGAGGAAGAGGTCGATCGGAGACTTGAGCGATGCCTCAAGGAAAAAAAAATCAAGTCGCTTTGCGTCCAGTCCTTGGATATGATGTCAAAACAGATGCAGGATAAGATCGAGAGGCTACTAGGTCAAGCGCTCCAAGGCATATGATTTTCCAAAACAGTGATACCACAGCATTCGGTCAGGTTCTCTGATGAGCCAGTTCCAGTGCGCAATTAAGAGCGGGGGGTTCCAACCGGCTCGACACCGATGGGCGGCTCGGGGACATCAAGTACAGGCGAATGAGAAGCGCAGGTTTCGCAGTAGTCCAGCTGCCGCCGAAATTTTTCTGCTGGGCGTGATTAAATCGGTAAGGCGGAAGTTCTCAGGCCGCTTTGCTTGAAAAACCAGTTAACCTTTTTGGAGTAAAAAACAGCGTCGAATCGCTCTGGTTCGCGAACGATGCTGCGTAATGGCCGTAGTAAAAGAGAAAGAACGGCTAGTTCTTCTCTGAAATCCCTGCTCGGTACATAATCGATGCCTGCGGCTTCAAATAACTCGGAAAAATCGCGGTCAAAATCACCTGAAAAAAACGATTTTCTCAGTTGTGGCACACTTTGGCCTCGAGACACCAGAAAAACCGGGGCATAGAAAAAAAGCGTCGGAATCAGGGGTAGGGCATCGATGAATACCGGTCGGGCCCGGTCGACCATCACTATATTACCCGGAGAAGAGTCCGGGAAAGCTGGAACAAGAGGCCACCCACGGGCATCAGATAGTAAGTTAGAGTGCTGCAAACGGCGGCGCAGTGGCTTTTCGAGACCAGCGACCACGCTCTTGCTTAGCGTTTTTTCAAGGGCGCCACGAGGTTCCTCCCGAAGTTTTCCATACCGGACCAAATCTGCGTGTAGCCGGATTATTTTTCGATAGGCGTCCTTCTGCGCGACGGGGTCTAGGGCCGCGAGGTGGCAACCATTGACATAATCTTCCAAGAGGAGGCGTCCTCCCTCGCATACTTTAAAACCGGGTGATGGAATATATGTTGACCATTGCTCTCTTAACCGAGCCTGATCCAAATTCCAGAGCCCGGGAGGTAATGTCCGGGCCGTCTGCCCGCGCACGGGATCGAGGAGCACGCACTCTCCATTGTTCGCCCCTCCTATGATGATGGGGAAACTGTACCGCCCGGTGCCGTCTGCCCAGAAAAAACGCGGTTTTAGTATGGTACGAGCCGATTTGCGAAGGTGCCGAAATCTTTCTTGTAGTGTTAATTTTGGTTTAAAAAATGACACACGGCGAGCCTTCGTTGCGCGGACATGTTCAGGAAGCGGCTGCCGCCAGTGTCGATAGGTACTTCCACCAGCGTACAGGAATAGTCCGCTGCGCAGTAAGTCGCGGTTGGTGCTGATAGCCCGCCAGGTCGATGAGGGCTGAAAAAATCTTTTCATAGGGTTGGTTGTATTCCCTCTGCTGCCGGCTTATCGACTCCTCAGCGCGTTCGTGCATCTAACAACGAGCTGTGCGATAGATAGTAAGTCAAGTTTTACCGTATGAAAAGGGACTCCCCCCAAGGCCTCTTCGTGGCGCTATCCAAATCTGTGTGGGTGACGGCTTCATCAGGTCAGGCGGCGGCAGCACTAGATGTTGTGCGATAGGGTGAGGCCGGAAGATGGGTGAGCTTGCCGCAGACCAGGTAGCTGA
>PUMZ01000346.1 GCA_003551565.1 Candidatus Brocadiaceae bacterium
GAGGGCATCCCCGCTTTTCTCGTGGATGAAAGCACGGCCGCCATAGCGTGGCACTACAGCCTGGCAATTGGCGGGGTGAAGTTGCAGGTGATGGAAGGTGATGTCGAGACGGCACGGTCGGTGATGGAGGGAATGTCTGCGCCGGCCGGGGCATCCGAAGAGGAAAGCCGGGCAGAGGCGAATGAAGAAATGGCGGTGCGTGCAGATGACGACTCCGGGGAAGATGTGTTTATGTCACCAGCGGACAAAACGGCGTGCAGAGCACAACGCGCCGCCCTGTTTGGTTTGTTTTTGCCGCCGCTGCAATTATATGCCGTGTATCTGGCCACGCGTTTGCTGCTGGAAGAGCGCCCTTTGAGCGGAGTCAATAAACGCAGGATTCTGACTGCCCTGATCCTGTGTTCTTATTTGATCATACTCTGCCGGCTATTGCTGGGTTGATTACTGTTTGGTTTTTACCGGTTTTGGGTTATCATATAAACAGGGGAGAATGAAAGTGAACGGAAAAAAACTGCCCAGCCAACTGTTGATCCTCAGCATTTTGCTTGCTTTGACCGCACTCGCCTTTTGCCCGTCCATGGGTAAAGCAGATGCTGGGACCGCAGAAACCCCGCCCGAAAATTCGGATGCAGAGCAGGAGACTGCGGCTGAGGCGTGCTGGGATGCGGCCCACGAGGCGCTCGGAGAAGGCCTGCCCCGCACTGCCCTCAAACACATCGAGCCAATTCTGGAAAATGCCCTTGAAGAGGAGAATCATGCCGAAGCGGCCCTGGCTGCCGGCTATAAGGCCACGATTGAAGGGCGGATACAGGGCTATAAACCGGAAGAAGTGATCGGAGTGCTGGAGGCGAAAATCGAGGAGATGCCGAAAGAGATGCACCCGGTAATGCACGCTATTCTCGCTCACTGGTACTGGCGGTATTTCAGGCGTAACAGATGGCGTTTTCTCCGGCGCACCGAAACCGAAGAGCAGCCGGGCGAGGATATAACTACCTGGGACCTGCCCCGGCTTTTCGCTGAAATAGACAAAAACTACTCCCGTGTGCTCGACGAAGAAGACATGCTCCGGCGAATTCCAATCGAAGAATACGACGATCTGCTGCGAGGAGGCACCATGCCCGACAGCTACCGTCCCACGCTTTATGATTTCATCGCCGCCGAAGCGCTGGAGTTCTATTGCAGCGGCGAACAGGCATCAGCCCTGCCACAGGATCCGTTCGTTCTCCGCCCCGACAGCCCGGTGTTTGAGCCGCTGGAAGATTTCCTCGACTGGGAGATCGAAACCCCCGACCCCGACTCGCCGGTCTATAAGGCCGCCCGGCTCTATCAGGACGTGCTCGCATTCCACCTGGAAGAAGATAACGAGGACGCCCTTATAGACTGGGACCTGCACCGGCTGCGCTTCGGCTATAACATGGCAGCCGGCGAGGAGAAGGAAGAACGCTACCGGGAAGCACTTCGGGCGTTTATGGATCGTTACTCCGAACACGAAATAGCGGCCCGTGCGGGTTACAACCTTGCCGGCGAAAAGAAAAAACAGGGAGAGCTTGTCGAAGCACATGAGTTGGCTTCCGAGATGATCGAAAAATATCCCGATAGCCGAGGCGCAGGCCGGTGCCGGAGGCTCGTCGCGAGTATTGAAGCGCCGTCGGCAACGGCGAATACCGAACGGGTATGGAACGAAGCCGGCCCGGAAGTAAGGCTCGACTACAAAAATATCACTGAAATTCACTTCCGGATAGTGCCCTGGAACTGGGACGATTATATGGGGGAGGGGACTGAGGACCATCCGGAAAGCGACGATGAAGAACGCTATGAACAGATGCTTGATGCGGAGCCGGTGCTGGAGTGGTCCGAGCAGCTTGAGTCAACCGACGATTACCAAAGGCGCTCCGCCGCCTTCCAGCCGCCGGCTCTCCCCGAACCGGGTTCATATTTCCTGTTAGCCGCGCCCGACCCGGAGTTCAAAGGCAAAGTGGGGAGCGTTGTCTCATACACTCCCTTCTGGGGGAGCGACCTCGCTCTTGTTACCCGATTCCGCCGCGGCAGCCCCGGTATTGAAGGCTTGGTACTGGATGCCATGAGCGGTGCGCCCGTTGAGGGGGCCGACCTCAGCGGATGGGCCCTCGCACAGCCGCGCTGAGAGAAAGAATTCAAGCCCCTGGAGCCCACCACCTCCGCCGAGGACGGACTATTCAGCATGGCACCCGTCGAGTTGCGTTTCGGTCGAGAACATATAATAATGGCTGAAAAGGACGGCCACAGGCTTCCGTCTGTCAGAAACCCCGCCCGGCGAGTCTATCCGCAATACCGACCAAGCCGAACCAGCCGTGTTGTTTTCTTTACCGACCGCTCCCTCTACCGCCCCGGTCAGTCCATTAGTTTCAAAGGCATTTACATCAATATAGATCAGGAAGCGAATAATTATGAGGTGATTGCGAATGAAAACTTGACGGTCCGGTTCTGGGATGTTAACAGGGAGGAAATTGAGAGCCTGAATGTGCACACGAACGATTATGGTTCGTTCAGTGGCAGCTTCACAGCGCCGCGGGACCGACTGGCCGGAACGATGGCCATCGGCACGACACGCAGATATATAAGAACTCAGCGTCAGAACTATGCCTATGTGAATGTCGAAGAATACAAACGCCCCACTTTCGAGGTCGAACTCCATCTGCCGGAGGAGTCTCCCCGTCTCGGCGAGACCGTGCGTATTCCCGGCAAGGCCATTGCCTATACCGGCGCGCCGACCGGCGGCGCTCAGGTGCGCTGGCGTGTCAAAAGGCGCACGCGATACCCGCGATGGTGGAGCTTGTGGCGTCGCACACCCGGCGCCGACGAAGAGCAGGAAATCGCTCACGGCACTGCGGAAACCGATCCGGATGGCACCTTCAATATAGAATTCCCCGCACTTCCGACGCCGGACGCCCGGGAGGAAGGCGATCCCGTTTTCCGCTATGATATCTCTGCCGACGTCACCGATGCGGCAGGCGAAACGCGGTCCGCCCAGCGCGAGGTAAACGTCGGGTTCACGGCCTTAAATGCCGAACTTTCCGCCGACGAATGGATCGAACAAGATCGTCCTTTCAATCTCTCGGTGCGCACCCGTTCGCTCGACGGTGAGCCAAAACAGGCCGGGGGAATCCTGAAAATCTACAGCCTCCAGGCCCCCGAAAAAGTCCACAGAAAACCCCTCGCCGAACGCTCCCATCCCGCCCACACGGGCCTGCGGCAGAGCACCATCACTCCCGAACCCGGGCCTTACGATCCCAACACATGGCCGCTCGATGAGGTCCTGACGGAAGAAACCATCACAACCGACGGGGCCGGGTATTTTTCCTCCGAATATGAACTCAACACCGGCGCCTATCGTGTGGTGCTCAAGACTGAAGACCGGTTCGGAAACGATGTGCGGGCCGAACTGCCGCTGATAGCACTCGATCCCGATGCGGAACACCTGGACATCCCGGCGCCGCACCTGTTCAAAATGAAAAGCGACAGCGTGGAGCCCGGCGAGACGTTCACCGCCCTCTGGGGCAGCGGATACGATGAAGCACGCGCTTATGTGGAGATAAGACACAGGGACGATGCGCTTCAGCAATACTGGACCGACCCGGGCCGCTCCCAGCACCTGATAACCCAGGAAGTAACCGAAGAATTAAGGGGCGGATTCAGTATAAACGTTACCATGATTAAAGAAAACAGAGCCTACTTTACGTTCGAACAAGTAGATGTGCCATGGACTGATAAAGAACTCGATATCACCTGGGAGCGGTTTACCTCGAAGCTGGAGCCCGGAGGGGAGGAAAAATGGACCGCAATTGTCGAGGGGCCGGATTCGGAAAGGGCGGCCGCCGAGATGGTGGCCACCCTCTATGACCGTTCGCTTGATGCGTTCCTTCCGCACCGATGGAGAAGCCGGCTGGGACCGTTCTACCGCGACCGCTCCACCTTCAGATCAAATTTCGAAAATGTCTCCCGGGGGTTGAGGGCCATCGAAGGACAATGGGGCGACCTGCCCACAGCACCCTCGATACGGTATCGTTCTTTTCCAAGGGAGGTGACGGGGCTGTTTATTTCCAGGGTAAGAAGACGTGTTTATGAAAGAAGCGTAGGCGACCTTGCTGCGGCTGAAGCTCCAGCCGACAAAAGGGATGAGGCTGAGGTGGAAGAGGACCCCGAAGAGGAGCCGGAGGCGGATATCGATCACGTGGAGGCGCGCAAGGACCTCGATGAAACGGCGTTTTTCTTCCCGCACCTCACCGCCGACGAGGACGGCGTGGTGCGCATGGAGTTTACCATGCCCGAGACGCTCACCGGCTGGCGGTTTATGGGCTTCGCTCACGACGAGAATATGCGATCTGGACTTATCACCGCTACCGCCGTTACGGCGAAGGACCTTATGGTGCAGCCGAACCCGCCACGCTTCATGCGTGAAGGCGACGTGCTGGAGTTTACCGTGCGCGTCACCAACCAGTCGCCCGAGCGACAGAAGGGGCGTGTGAGACTGGAGTTTGAATGCGCGAGAACCGGCGAAGACTTCGACGAAAAGCTGAACAACCTCGACAGCGAGAAGGAATTCGACGTGCCCGCAGGGCAGACGCGCGCATATTCCTGGCGCCTCGAGGTGCCGGAGCAGCCGGGCGTCCTCATCTACCGCGCCGTAGGCTCTTCCAGAGATATATCCGACGGCGAAGAAGGATACCTGCCCGTGCTCTCGCGCCGGATCATGCTTACCGAATCCATTCCGTTCTATATACACGGCCCCGGTGAGCGCACGTTCCGGCACGAAAAACTGCTCGAGTCCGGGGACTCAGCGACACTTGAACACAAAACGCTCACCATGCAGGCGGTCTCGAACCCGGCCTGGTATGCCGTGCTGGCGCTGCCCTACATGATGGAGTTCCCGCACAACTGCAGCGAACAGGTCTTCAACCGGCTGTATGCGAACCGGCTGGCGGAGCATATCGCCGGCTCCGACCCAAAAGTCCGGCGCATCTTCGATCAGTGGAAAGAATACGAGCCCGAGGCGCTGGAGAGTCCCCTCGAGAAGAACGAGGACCTGAAAGAGGTGATGCTGGAGGAGACGCCGTGGTTGCGGCAGGCACAGTGTGAGAGCCGTGCGCGGCGCAACATCGGGGTGCTTTTCGACAAGAACCGGCTCGAGGAGGAAGCCGCCAGAACCCTGCATCATCTCTCGCAGATGCAGTACGCCGACGGATCATGGCCGTGGTTCGCGGGCGGGCCGCCAAGCGATTACATGACGCTCTACATCACCACCGGCTTCGCACGCCTGCGCCACCTGGGTGTAGTGGTTGACATGTCGCCTGCGTATGATGCCCTCGAGCGGCTTGATAACTGGCTGGATAAACTCTATCGCGACAGCCCCGAGAGTCCGGGCCGTCGGAGTTTGAGTCCGATGATTGCGATGTATCTTTACATGCGCACGTTTTTTCTGGACGATCACCCTCTCTCGGAGGAACATCGTGAGGCTTTTGATCATTATATAGAACGTGCAAAAGAGCATTGGGGGAGGATAAGATGGCGCAAGTCGCAGGCGCACCTGGCGCTGGCGCTTAACCGTATCGGCGAAAAAGAAACCGCCCGTGCTATCATGCGCTCGATAAAGGAACGCTCGGTCACTGACGAAGAACTCGGTAGGTTTTGGCGCGATTCGGAGCGGTCCTGGTGGTGGTACCGCGCCCCGATCGAGACCCAGGCGCTTATGATAGAAGCCTTCGATGAAGTAATGGATGATCAGGAGGCGGTCGAGGAGTGCAGAACATGGCTGCTGGCACAGAAACGCACCCAGCACTGGCGCAGCACCAAAGCAACAGCCGATGCCGTTTACGGACTGCTGCTTCGGGGCACCGATATGCTCGCTTCCGACGAACTCCTCAAAGTGAGTCTTGGCGAACGGGAGATAGAACCGGAAGACCCGGAGGCCGGCACGGGTTTCTATGAAAAACGGTTCGCGGGTGATGAAATCGAACCCGAAATGGGCGAGATAACGGTTGAGAAACAGGATGAGGGGACGGCCTGGGGCGGGCTGCACTGGCAGTATCTGGAGGATATAGCCAATGTCACAGCGCACGAGGCCACGCCGCTTCAGCTCGAAAAGAGGGTTTATACGAAAGAACATACCGAGCGCGGGCCGGTGCTGAGTGAGATTGACGGGCCGGTGGCGGTGGGCGACGAGCTGGTTCAGCGCATCGTGCTGCGCACCGACCGGGATATGGAATACGTGCATCTGAAGGACTACCGCGGCAGCGGCACGGAGCCGACCGCCGTGCTGTCGAGATACCGTTTTCAGGACGGGCTCCGTTACTACCAGACCACGCGCGACACGGCCACGCATTTTTTCATCGACTATCTGCCTAAGGGAACGTATGTGCTGGAGTATTCGGTGCATGTACAGCACAAGGGCACGTACGAGACGGGTATAGCGAAGGTGGAGTGCATGTATGCGCCGGAGTTCAACAGTCATTCGGAGAGTTTTGAGCTTGAAGTGGAATAATGATGCAGAAATGCAGGGAGCGAAAGTTGCTGGTTGTTAGTTGCTTGTTGCTTGTTTAAAACACTAACTTCAGATGCTACAGCACGACCTGTCCAGTCATTCAGGTTATGCATTGATTTTTCAGGCAAAGCGACAAAAAAATGTTAGATTGACTAAGCTAAGCGCCTACTTGTAAATAACTTATCCCGATCCGCCCCTTCCATTTTACCCTATAGATGACGATTTTTCGGAACATTTGGCCGCGTCAGGTGTCTAAAACAAAAAACAATAAAGATATCTATAAATAACGTTTCCAGCTTGATAATTTATCTGACCTGATGTATATTGAAATCAAAGGAACAACGATTTACTCTTGTTTTCAGGAGGTTGTGATATGCGTAATCTGAAGATTTGTCTGTGTCTGCTGCCTTTCATCATCGGCGTCGCTGTCGGACCCGGCGTTTACGGGAAAATCGATCTCGTTACCCTGCCCGAACGCGAGAGCGTGCAGCTCACCATCTACAACAGCGCCGATCTCACGCTCGCACGCGACCGGCGCCCGCTGACGCTCACCGAAGGCGGGAAATGATGGATAGAGTTGCCAGAGCACCGCAAATGGCTCTTGCTGAAGCAGAAGGTGTTCGGCACGCACCGAAAGAAATCGTCAAAGAAGGGCTTTCCGAATATTTTCTCTACACCATCGAAGGCCGGGAAACCATACCCGACGGATGGTCTAAACGTCTCCGGTCCTTCGACGCCGACGGCGTCACTGCGGAGAATCTCTATAAGTTCGAAGAGGAACGCTACGGCAGCGAAACCGTGCGGTTCGTGCGGTTCAAAAACGATGAAGAACATAACCTCGGCGAGACGCCGCTGCCCGACGGCAAGATCAACGTTTTCCGTCGCTCCGAAGACGGTGACGGGCTTCATTATCTCGGCGCGGACGATACCCGGTACATACCGGTCGATCAGGAGGTGGA
>PUMZ01000385.1 GCA_003551565.1 Candidatus Brocadiaceae bacterium
CAGCCGCTCCCGCATATCGCCTACCAGCGTCTCTGATTTGGACTCGCCGCCCAGCACATCCCCGATATGGACGATAGCGGCAAATATCGACTCAAGGTCCTCAACCCGCACCGCGAGCACGTCCACATCGTATCTCTCCCCGAATTTTGTCAGTTCCCCGGCCTCTCCCTGCGTAATGATCAGGTCCGGCTCGAGCGCAAGGATGACCTCGAAGTTCGGGTTAAAGAACCCGCCGCACCGGGGCAGATCATCGGCCTCGGGCGGATAGGTGGTGTAATCGCTCACGCCCACCACCCGGTCGCCCCGGCCCAGCGCGAATACGATCTCGACGGTGGCGGGTGACATGCATATAATCCTTTCATAAACGGCACCTTCCAATGCCCCGGCGCCGTTGACAGGCCCGTCTGCGCCGCACCCGCTCAGGACCATGCCGACCGACCCGAGCACGGCAGCCATAACGATCGAAAATGCTGCAGTCCATAGTTTCCTCATAACAAAATCTCCTGAACCGGACAAGCCGGAATCTGGAATAAAAGTCACCGGATATCTTCCAAACGGAACCTGTACGTCAGGGTGATGCTGGAAGAGACGGACACACCTGCGCGTTCGGCAGGTTCAAAGTGCGCCTTGCCCGCCGCATCCCGCGCCGCATCGTCCAGTACAGCGTAGCCGCTGGATTCGATGAGTTCCGTATCCGTGACCACGCCCTGTTCATTGACTCGCAACAGAAGGGTCACAGCCCCCTCCCAGCCCCGTCTGCGTGCCAGCCTCGGGTATTCCGGGCGGGGCAGGTTTCTTTCCTCCACACCGCTCCTGACGCCCTCCTCGCGGACGTCCCCGGGCGATTCGGGAGCATCGTGAGGGTCCCGTGCATCTTCCTGCACATCCTCCTCCTCTTCCACAAGCTTTTCTTCAGGATCCGGCGGAAGCCGTTCCTCCGATTCCTGTTCCCGGACTGCAACCTCCTCCGTCGTATCTTCCCGCTCCTGTTCCCGATCAGGCTCCGGTTCCTCAAGCGGAGGGCGTTCAGGTTCAGACTCTGGTCCATGTTCAGGTTCAGGTTGAGGTTCCGGTTCCGGTTCCGGCGTTACGTCATCGCTTTTCTCGGGTGCAGGCAGATCAGAATCGGGTATTTCCGAAAAGTCAGCTTCCCGGCTGTAGAAATCCCTTTCAGCCGGGTCCCTCTCCATCACACTCTCCTTCTCGATCGCTTCCGCCGGCATGAGATCGGGCATCCCAACGGGCGGTTGCTCCTCAACGTTCGGCGGGTTTCTGCGCGCCGGTTCGGAGGGAACGAGGGTGAGTTCAACGGCCGAATCGCCGCGCAGATGCCGGACACGGACGGAGCGGCTCTGCGGCAACGCGAAGATTATCCCCGCGTGGAGCGCCCCGGACAGGAGGATCGGCAATATGTATGTTTTCCAGTTCATAGAAGATAGTCCGAAATTGTTCCAGGTCGATGTGCAAAGGCTGAGCGCCTGAGCCCCGGTTCAATCCTGCAAGTCCTCATCCCTTTCCACCGAGAGCGAGACACGCTGGTATCCGTTCCTCTGCAACAGGTCCAGCACCCTGACAGCCGTGCCGAGCTGCGAGCGCGAATCGCCGTGAATGGAGATCGGGGTATCCTCATCCACCCATCGCCTGTGGCGGAGCTGGGGCACGATCTCTTCCAGCCCGATCGGCGTATCGTCCAAAAACAGCACATCGTCCTCCGATATACTGATCGCCACGTAATCTTCGACCACCGTATCGCCTTCGCTGACCTTCGGCAGCCGGACATCGATGGCCCTGTGCACGGTCATCGAGAGCATGGCATAGATAAAAAAGACCAGCAGCAGGAAGACCACATCGATCAGCGGTATCATATCGATGCCCCTCTGCTCCGTTTCCAGTCCGCATTCGAATTTCATTGCTGCTCTTACCCCGTTTTTTCACCGTTTGAACTCCGGGATTTTTTCAGCGCCAGCTCGAACCGGGTGGCCAGCAGCGAGAGCTCTTCGGTCGCCCGGCGCACCCTGGAGGCGAAGTATTCGTACGGCAGAAGCGTGCAAATGGCGATCGCCAGCCCGGCGGCGGTGGTCAGCAACGCCTGGGCGATCCCGGATGTCACCGCACGCGGATCGTCGATCCCCGCCTGTCCGAGCACATCGAAAGAATCGATGATGCCCAGAACCGTGCCGAGTATGCCGAGCAGAGGCGCCACGGCGACGACGGTATGCATGATGGAAAGGCCGCGTTTCATGCGCGATATCTCCTCCATGGCGGCGGCCTCCATACTCTCGGCAAGCCCCTCATGCCGGTGCAGGATGCCGCTTATGATCATCCGGGCCCTGAAGTCGCTGCAGTGGCCGGGCTCCGCCACCGCATCGGCCATATCTTCGCGGCGGGTCTCGGCCAGTTCAAAAAGGCGCCCGATCTCCCGATCGTCCCGGCGCACCTTCTGCAAGAGCCAGAACAGGGCCCTTTCCAGCGTGAGAGAAAGCGCTATCACGGAACACGCAAGAAGCGGGAGCATCAGCGGACCGCCCTGTTCGATTATGGGATGCATATTTTTCAGGTTGGAAAGATTTCAGGCACTTAAGAGTCTAATTCTTTTTCAACACGGAGCTTGAAAAAGAATTAGAACGTCGCCCGCAGGCCCGCGAAGAATGTGCGGCCCGGCGCATTGTAGCCGTCCACCTCCTCGTAATCCTCACGGGTCAGATTTTCAATCCTTCCAAATACAGTAAAATTATCGTGGATATCGTGTGACGCTGCAAGGTTGAACAGGGTGTAGCTGCCCAGCCGTACATCGCCCGGCCAGTCATATCTCCTGCCGACGTGGTGGCCGGTCAGTGAAACATTCGACAGCTCGCGCCACCTGTAACTGATGCCGGCCGTATACCGATCCTTCGGCCGGCGAAGAAGTTCCTCCCCATCACCGTCCCGTGTTCTTGTGTAGGTGTACCCCCCACGGAACGTCAGAAAGTCGACGGGCATGTAAGCGAGGGCGGTTTCGATACCGTTGATGCGGGCTTCGTCCACATTCTGCATTTCGCCGTCCCAGGGATCGGGTCCCGTCCATGCCCAGTCGATCATATCCTCAACTTCACTTGCAAAATACGTTGCTTCGGCACTCAGCCGTCCATCGAAAAAACTCTGTTCCACGCCCAGGTCCCAGCTTCTGCTCCTTTCCGGTTCCAGGTCGGGATTTCCGGCGAAACCGTAGAGATTATCCAGTGAAGGTGCTTTGAAGCCGGTGCCGAACGAGCCGCGGAACCTGGTACCGGTCTCCTGCAAGAGGTAGGCGGTGGAAAAGCGGTATGTTGTCTCGGTGCCGAAATCTTCATGCCTGTCGCTACGCAATCCGGCGGTGACAAAGAGGTCGTCCACAGGTTCGAACCGTTGTTGCACGAACCCCCCGGTCATGCTCGTGCGCGCATCGGCCTCCGGCGCCTTCTCTTCCTGCCATTCGCCCCCCAGCGTCAGGGTGCTTCTTTCATGGAGGTAAAAATTATGTTGCCAATCAACCTGCGTGTATTTCCCCCTGTAGTCCCTGACACTCTCGTCCGCCCCAAAATGCTCGTCAGGAACGGGCTCAACCCCCTCCTCGACGTTCCGGCGTTTTGTATCGCTGCGGCCCACGCCGATAATCTGTTCCCACATTCCATCCGCCAGATCCAGCGTCGCCTGACTCCTCATGACATGGCGTTCGGTCCAGGCACGGGCATCCACCGGAACCCGGACGGTATCGAAATCGGGGGTCAGAGGGAACTGCGAGGCATCGTATTTGTTCATGGCGTCGTCCCACCGGTAGGTGAAGTCGAATTTCAGGTTGTCCATCGCCTGTATGCCGAACTTGCCCCCGAGAGTCGTATTGCGGTATCCATCCCTGCCCGGTGGTTCATCGGTATGGGATATCCCCCTGGAATCGGCATAGCTGCCGGCAAGGGAATAGCTGAGCGGCCCTTCCCGTCCACCGATGCTGAAGCGTGATATGCTGGTGTCAAACGACCCGTACTCGCTGCTCAGCGTTACGCTGGGAGGACCTTCTCCCTCTTTGGTAATGATATTAATGACTCCGCCTATGGCATCGGAACCGTAGAGCGTACTCTGGTTTCCCCGCAACACCTCCACACGCTCGATATTATCGGGG
Organism: Candidatus Brocadiaceae bacterium; assembly: GCA_003551565.1. Lineage (GTDB taxonomy): Bacteria > Planctomycetota > Brocadiia > SM23-32 > SM23-32 > PUMZ01. The sequence continues at coordinate 4,136 of PUMZ01000385.1, forward strand.
GTCAGGTGTGCAAAATCGAACGCCCTGTTGGGTTCGCTCGGATCGTTCACCATAATGCCGTCGATCATAACTTTCGTGTGGTATCCTTCGTTTCCCCTTATGAAGGCGGAGCTGGTGCCGCCGTGGCCACCCTGTCTTGCTATATGCACGCCTTCGAGCTCCCGCAGCGCATCATACACCGTGTGCACCTGCCGCCGCTGCATATCATCCGCCGTTATAACCGAGACAGAGCTTCCGATCTGCTCCGCCGGGGTGGCCAGCCGGCTGGCCGTGACAACGATCTCTTCTTCCGCATCAGCGGCTTCCTCCCCGTGCACATCCGTTGCGACTTCATCTGCATACACCTCCAAACCGGCGCCCGCGATCAGCGCCAATCCTGCACTTCCCATCAACAACGACTTCCTCAAAAACTCCATTTTTTTCTCCTTTCCCCCCTCGGGGACAATTAGAGTGAAAAAACTTCCGCATCAGGTCTCCTGGCTTGCGCTCTCCGTAAGGCGCCCGCGCCTTCCCCCCACCCTTTCGGGGTGAGAGTGGCTGCTCCTCAGCGGCCGCCGCCAGCGCATACAGTTGCGGGGCAGCGTGAGTCTCTCACTCACTTCCCTGACTGCGAAATTGTCGAACAACGAACTGTTCCTGCACCGTGCCGGCATCAACCAATAAAAAAATCCCGCTGCAAATGCACGGAGCATTCTTCAGCGGGACATCGTTTTCTGCCGCCACTTTTCTCGTCATGCCCATACCCGGAGCATGGCAAAATGCACTGTTCGAGCAGGTCTTCCGGCTCCCGGTCACAGCTAAGAAGCCCCGGCCTTCCCATCCCGTTCTCGGGACAGTGACGCCTTCTGCGGGGGCTTTTGCTACCGGTCACGGCGGCGGGTCCGCGACGGATTCTCACCGTCTTCCCTCGCGACGCACATCGGGCGACGCAATTGAACTCGAATATGCGAGTATAGCAGATTGCCGGATCGCTGTCAAACCGCTGAGAATCCGCGCCGCCATGGGTTGATACGGGCCGCTCAAGCTGTTATAATTTTAGTGTTAAAAAACAGCCGGGAGGCTATGATGATCAATATGAAATGTTTTCAGTGCGGTAAAAGCCTGAAAGTGCCCGACGCCGGAGCGGGAAAACGGGGCAAGTGCCCGGGGTGCGGAACGGTCTTCGTTGTGCCCGACCCCGAGGATAATCAAGATCCCGCTGCCGGCGGCCGTCGTGGAAACGACCCCCCGGCCGGCGAACCTCCGCCGCCCCCGCCGCAATCGTCCGGGCCCCCCGACCCCGCCGATGAACCGGGAGGCGAACTGGACGGCATCGAGTACGGTGAACAACCCGACGCGCAAGAGTTCGACGCCCCCGCAACACTCGACGACAAGCTGGCGAACGATTTCTCCCGCATGCTCGACGTGGGGCACGAATTGCAGCCCGAGCTCAAACGGCAGCAGACGACCCCCTTCCGCGCCGTCAGCGGCGCCACAGCACTGATAGGTTTGGGGGCCCTGCTGCTGAACACCCGGGTCTACCGGTATGTTCACGCGCTCATCCCGCCTTACGAGTCCCTGGAGGAACTGAACCAGGCGCTGGGCGAGCTGGGCATGGTGGGGGCCTTTGCCCAGCTCGGAACGGGCATTGCCGCCGTGCTGTTGATTGCGGGAGGGCTGCTGGGAGTGGCAATGCGCCACCCCGCATGCAAGGTCATGAAGGCGGGGCTGATGCTGCTGGCGCTGGTCCAGGCCGGCCACGCGGCAACGGGATTCATCGATGCCATGGATACGTATGCGGGAGCTCAGGGGGAAGCAAACATTTCCGTTGCCGTCGCCGTTGTTGCCCTGAGTGCGGGTCTTCTGTATTACCTGAAAGGCGCCGGAAACGTTGTGCAACAGGCCCGGATCGACGAGTTCGGCGACATTGTGCCGTTGGTTGATCGAATTTTTGAAAAAGCCCACGAATGCCGTGCCAGCGACGTGCATATCGAACCATCGCGTGAGGGGGCGGTGGTGCGGTTCCGCGTCGACGGAGTGCTGCACACGGCCGTGACATATCCAAAACGGGCCATGGATCGCATCGTTTCGCGAGTGAAGGTCATGGCCGGTATGGACATCGCCGAGAAGCGGGTGCCGCAGGACGGCGGCACCACCATGACGCTCGACGGCAAGCCGGTCGACCTCCGCGTATCGACCGTGCCATCGCAGCTCGGCGAACGCGCGGTGATCCGCATCCTGGACCAGGACACCGATCTCCTCAGCCTCAAAAGCCTGGGGATGGACCCCAGGCTGATGAAAAAGATGCACCGCATCGTCCAGCAACCCCATGGGATGTTTTTCTGCACCGGTCCTACCGGCTCGGGCAAGACAACCACCCTGTATGCCGCCCTGATGGAAATCAACCGCGGAGAACGCAATGTCATGACCGTCGAGGACCCGGTCGAGTATCACCTGCAGGGCATCGCCCAACTGCCCATCAGCAAGCGCAAGGGGATGAAATTCTCCGACGGCATGCGCTCGATTCTGCGGCAGGACCCCGACGTGATAATGGTCGGCGAGGTGCGCGATCGGGAAACCGCACAGATCGCGGTTCAGGCCGCCCAGACCGGCCATCTCGTGCTCAGCACGCTCCATACCAACGATTCCGCCGGAGCTGTCAGCCGTCTGCTGGACCTGCAGGTGGAGCCGTATCTGCTGGCTTCGACCAGGACGGCCGTTCTGGCACAGAGGCTGGTGCGCCGCGTCTGCTCCGACTGCCGCGTCCCTTACGAACCCGATGCCGAAGAGATCGCTCTGCTGGGTCTGGCGCCGGGCACGGACCTCGGAATCCTCTACAAAGGACAGGGCTGCTCCACTTGCATGAATACCGGATACTTTGGCCGGATCGGCATCTATGAATTGCTCGTCATTGAGGATAAAATACAACAGCTGATCTCAAAAAGCGCCGATGCAGGCAACATCCGCAAAGCAGCAATCAATGCCGGCATGACCAGCCTCAGGCGCGACGGTGTCCGCAAAGTGATGGCCGGGATAACAACCATTGAAGAGGTCCGCAGAGTCACCCAGGACATCCGCCTGGGCTGACCCGCATATTTCATCAACCAAAAACAATAATTAATATAAAAAATTAAACAACAGTATGATGGGGCGCTTTCTTCAAGGTTTCAGGTTCTTCAGTGTGTATCGGCGCCGGACAAAACGGCGGTTGACCTGCCTGCTGCAGGCAGGCCCTTCGGGCGCGTCCTCAGCGGCGCATCTGCTGCAAAAAGCTGCACTTCGCGTATACGAATACAGCCTGTCTGCGTGCGCACGCACAGGCAGGCGGCGTTTGCTTTCTGCA
>PUMZ01000126.1 GCA_003551565.1 Candidatus Brocadiaceae bacterium
GAAGGGCCGATCTCAACAACCTGCCTGTGCGCCGTGCCTGCGCCATCGCATGGCAGGCAGGTTGCACCTGTCTGCGTCGCGGAAGCGACAGGCAGGCGCAGACAGGTAGCCCCGGGCGACCAAAGAAAGCCCGGGGGAACGGGGAACACGCAATACAACCAGCCCCGCAAGGGGCGAAACAAAATCCGGATACGAAGACTGTCACGCTCCTCCGGGGCCGGGCGTGGATATGCGCCACGGTCCCCCGCGGCTCACTCCGTTCACCGCGGGCTGCGGTTGTTGCCGCCCCTGCCGGGGCTACCCCCTACAAGGATGGTGTTTCTTGACATCTACTTTCATACGAAGCGGGCTAAACGCGCAATTTTTCAATAAGTCCCGGAACGGCGGGGGCCACAATCATCTGTTTGCCCATAACAGCACCACTCCGTTTCACATTCACCCGGACTTTATCCGGATTGTCCGCCTTGCTGTAACGGACGGTAATCGCCGCAGCAGTGCGCACCTCTTCCGCCCCCCACTTCCCACGCACGAGAGTGCTGGGTCCCGGATGCTTTGACACTTCAACAATAACATCGTCGGGTTCGGTGTGGGCAACGATGGCCTGATTTTCCATCTGGTTGCGCCCCACCACCGCTTTCACCCGGGGATTCAGACGGAAGTGACGACCGAACTTCAGGAGTTTAACCTGAGAGAGGCTCAAGCCTCCATTCGACATCAAGTCCCGCATCCGCCGTGCAAAATTGGGGTCGGTGAGACGGCAGCCGCCGGCGGGGCACGGATAATCCTGAATTCCCAAATCTTCCGCCAGCTCAAACTGCGGCTTCCTCCGCCGTCCGGTTATAGAACACAATGCATCCCGATCCACCCAGCCGCGCATCTCGGGAATGCTGGGATCGAGCATTTTTGCTGAAAGCGGGCGCACGACAAGCCCCTCCACAGACGCCCGGCGTTCTATCAGTTTCATGGCTTCAAGGCGCTGCGACATCGGGCGTTCCCCCAGCACTTCACCGGTAACTATAAATGAAGCATCAAGCTCCTCCATCAGACCGGCCGCATTCTCGAACAACAAAATACGGCAGTCGATACATGGATTAACGCCGCTGCCATAACCGTGCGGGGGATTTTCAATAATTTTCAAAAACTCCTCCGTCACATTCCGCACCGTCATGGGCACGCCCAGCTCGTCGGCCGCCCTGACCGCTTCATGCTGGCAGCTCGACCTGCGGGTACAGGTGCAGAAACAGGTCAGGTGATTCAACGCATGCAGGGTCACCCCCTGATCCAGCATCATCTTCATGGCAAGCCTGCTGTCGAGCCCGCCGGAAAGCAGCATGATGGCCTTCTTTTTCCCTTTCATGGTCTGACCCGCAAGTAAAATATCGGGAGGTTTTCCCCCTGGCTTCGTCGAACGGACGTGATTCCAGTTCCATCAATTTGCGTTAAACCGCCTCCAGTGCGCGCCGGATATCGTTCAGCAGGTCCCGGGCATCTTCTATGCCGACAGACAGTCGCACAAGGTTGTCGTGCATGCCGAGGCGCTCGCTCTGTTCCCGCGGCAGATCCCAGTATCCCATAACGGCGGGCTGTTCCACCAGCGACTCCACACCGCCAAGGCTGGGGGCTATGGCGGGTATCCTGAGCGCGTCAACAAAACGCGCGGTCCCCTCGAAGTCCGCATCCAGCAGAAAACTCACCACACCGCCAAAACCACGCAACTGCCTGCAGGCTATGTCTCTCTGCGGGTGCGATCCGAGACCCGGGTAAAACACCTGTTTCACCTTCCGGTGCGACTCGAGAAACTCCGCTATAACTCCGGCGCTTCGGTTCTGGCGGCCGACGCGCAGAGTGAGCGTCTTGAGCCCGCGCTCCAGCATAAACGCAGTCTCGGGCGTGCATATCCCGCCAAGAGTTGCCCGTACATCCCGGATCCGTTCGATCAGTCCTGTACCACCCGCCGCCATACCGGCGATCAGGTCATTATGGCCGCCCAGATATTTCGTACAGGAGTGGATCACCAGGTCGATGCCGCAGGCGAGCGGCCTGGCGTTCACCGGCGTGGCAAAGGTGGAATCCACGACGGTCAGCACATTTTTCCGTTTTCCCAATTCAGCCAACTTTTCCAGGTCGATAACGTTCAGATACGGATTTGTCGGCGACTCGGTAAATATTATCTTAGTGCTGCGGTTGACGGCTTTTTCCACGGCTCCCGCATCCACCGGCACGACATCGGAGCGGACGTTGAAACGGCCCAGGGTCCCGCAAAGGAAATCACGTGTCCGTTTGTAGCAGTCCGAAGTTGCGACAACATGATCTCCGGTGCTGAGGAGACAGAACATCGTGGTGGTGACGGCGGCCATACCGCTTGCGAACAGCGCCGCAGCCCCGGCCCCCTCCAGTTGGGCCAGATGCGTCTCAACCGCCCTGACCGTCGGATTGGCGATGCGGCCGTATTCGCTGCGGTAACCGGCATTTTCCGTTTCCTGATACCGGATGAGCCCGGCTGTCGAAGCGAATTTGAACGGTGCAGAGTGCACAACCGGCAGCACGACAGAAGAATCCCATGCGATCCCTGCCGGGTAGCCGCCAACGCATTCTGTCGTTTTTAAGGAAGGTTTCCCCGGCATCTTTGTTGTCCTCATTCCATATTCTTCCTGCACCGCGCAAATGCCCCCCCGAGGTCGTCCATAAGGTCTTCTTCATCCTCTATTCCCACCGCAAGCCTTACAAGCTGTCCGTCAATTCCGAGCCTGTTCCTCTCGGCCGAACTGTAAGGCAGGTGCGTCATAGCTGCGGGCAAAGTGATGATACTCTCAATCCCTCCAAGACTTACCGCAAGCGTCCATACGGAGACGTTTTCAACGAAATCTTTGCCGCTGCAGCAGTCTCTGAGCCGGAACGAAAGCATGGCGCCGGGGCCCCCTGCCTGCCGCCTGTGGATGTCCGCCCCGGGGTGCTCGTCCAGCCCCGGGTACATCACACGCTCCACCTCTTTTCTGCCGCAAAGCCACTCTGCTATGCGCACCGCCGTCTTCTGTCCTTTCTCCATCCGCACGCCGAGCGTCTTCATCCCCCTCATCAGCAGCCAGCTCTCGTATGGGGATAGTATCGCGCCAAGTGCATTCTGAAGCTCCTTTATCCGGCCCGCCATTCCGGCATCATTCAATGCAATCAGTCCCGCGATGAGATCGCTGTGCCCGCCGAGAAACTTGGTAGCGCTGTGCACGACGATGTCGATCCCGAAATCGAGCGGATTCTGGAGGTAAGGAGACATGAAGGTATTGTCCAGCACCGCGAATGCTCCATGCTCGTGAGCCAAATCCGCCACGGCCGCGATATCCGTAATCCCCATGCGCGGGTTGCACGGCGTCTCTATATAGACTGCACGGGTTTCAGGTTTCAGGGCATCTTCCAGCGCTCCGATGTCCGTGGTGTCGGCATAAGTGCAGGAGAGGCCGTGTTCCCGGAAAACTTTTTCCAGCACGCGATATGTTCCGCCGTACAGGCCTTCGGTGGCAACCAGATGATCGCCCGGGCGCAGCAGCATCAGGCATGTGGAGACGGCGGCCATGCCGGAAGAGAAGGCGAAACCGAACCTTCCGTTCTCAACTTGCGCGATAAAACCTTCCAGCACATCGCGCGTGGGGTTTCCCGAGCGCGAATAATCATATCCCCGGTTCCGGTCCACGGCATCCTGTCTGAAAGTCGATACCTGGTAAACAGGCGTACTCACCGCTCCGGTATGGGGGCAAAAAGCGCCCTTGTGATGTATCAGTAACGTATTTTTTCTCATTGTTCAAAAAGCCAGGTTGACAGGTACCGCTCCCCGGTATCCGGCAGGATTGCGACAATCATCTTCCCTGCATTTTCTGATCTTTTAGCGACTTTGACCGCGGCATACACGGCCGCTCCGGACGATATGCCGGCGAGTATTCCCTCTTCGGCTGCGAGGCGCCGCGCCATCTCTCCGCTGTGGTCGCTGTGGACCGTTATGACCTCATCAATAACACTCCGCTCAAGCACCTTCGGCAGAAATCCCGCGCCGATACCCTGAATTCTGTGCGGTCCCGGACAGCCCCCTGAGAGGACGGGCGATTCCTCCGGCTCCACGGCCACCATTTTCACTTCCGGTTTTCGCTCTTTGAGCAGCTCGCCGACTCCGGTTATCGTCCCGCCGGTTCCGACACCGGAAACCACGATATCGACCGCGCCGGCGCTGTCGCGCCATATCTCTTCCGCCGTGGTCTCGCGGTGGACCTGCGGATTGGCCGGATTATTGAACTGCTGCGGCATGAAAGCGTCATCCATAGACTCCACGATCTCCTCCGCCTTACCCACGGCACCCTGCATGCCCCCGGGACCCGGAGTCAGCACCAATTCCGCTCCCAAGATGCGGAGAAGATTTCTTCGCTCAAGGCTCATGGTCTCGGGCATGGTCAGGATCAGCCTGTATCCCCTCGCCGCACAGACGAAGGCCAGTGCAATGCCCGTATTGCCGCTGGTGGGTTCAACGATAACGGTATCCGGTCCCAACCTGCCCTCGCGTTCGGCGGCGTTGATCATGCTCACTCCTATCCGGTCTTTAACGCTGCCGCACGGGTTGAAAGATTCAAGTTTTGCCACAATATCCGCGTCGCAGTCCGCATCCGCTGATATATTTTTCAACCGGACCATCGGGGTCGCGCCGATGGTCGCTGTTATATCATCGCCTATACCGTCGGTTAACTGATTCATAGCTTCTCCTCGAAGTTGACAGTCGGATTTCAACCTTTCCCGATTGGTCCAGCCCCATATTCCATTCAACGGAAGTGTTCCGTGAATCACGCCCCATAAGTCCATGCGCGGGCGCTGGAAACCGCCGTGTGCCGTTCCCGGAGGAAGACGTGCTCACCGGGGACCTGCAAAGCTGCAACCGCCTACCCTATCATTGCCATAGACATTATAGGCTTTCATGCGCAGGAGATCAAGCGGGGACTCCGGGTGGTTAGTTTATTGTTATTTGGTGATCAGATATGGTAAGCCGGTTTTTCTGACCGTCTCGCATCTTTCATCCGCTTTGCAAGGTCGGCAATTGTTGTGGCCTCAAGCACATTCGTCACAGCATCGCGCAGTTCGATCCATGTGGGAAGTGTCGGGCAGGTCTGCGCCTGATCGCAGGTCTCGGGAGTATCCACACACTTGACGGGAGCGGGCGAGCCCTCGAGCACCCTGAAAACGGAAGCCAGCGTGATCTCCTCGGGAGCACGGGCAAGCCTGTATCCGCCCCCCATCCCCCGCTCGGAAGTAATGATCCCTCCGGCTTTCAGGCTGCTGAGGATGTGCTCGAGATATTTTACCGAAAGCCCCTGCCGCCTGGCCAGATCGCCTGCCGGCACCACCTGCTCGGGATATGCAATCCCGAGTTCAGCCAGCGCCCGTGCGCCGTATCTGAGTTTCGTAGAAATTTCCATTGCATTCTCCGTTTGGTTTCCGTTTGCAAGTATTCAGCAAGCATTGCCAGCAGACCACAGGCAAACGTGGCTTCATCTGCTGTGTATTTCCTGGTAATTTTCCGGGACAATTGCCGGCCTCTTCTGATCAAAGAGCTTACCGGCAACACGCAACCCGATCCTTTCCTCTTTATCCTATCATAATACTTGACTATTTGCAAGTATCTCTGCGCAGGAGCGGGCATAGCTTCTGAAGAGATACGCAGGGCGCGTTTTCGAAAAACAGCAGGTGCGTGGAAGGAAAAAACCCGGCAGTACGAACGTTTCAGAAGGTCGCTGCGGGGCGCGGAATCCTTTTGTTCATCGCTTTAACAGGCGCCGGAGTGCTTGCCCATATTCTTTGAGAATAAGGTGATACATTCCTTAAACTTTGATTTTGCTCTGCGTTGTGTTAGAATACTTAACTGCGGACAAGCGGCAATATTCACAATGTCAGCGTCCGGCGATCCCGTCTTATCCTGCATTAAGGAGCGCTGAAATCGTCGTTAGCCGTTTTCGGAACCGTGCTTCACTGAGGACATACAGAGCAACCGATGATCAGCTTGACAAAATTATTGACCGGGCGGCCGGCCGATGGAGACCGGTTGCGTTACGCGTCCCACTCCCAGCGTCAGAAAAACGGTGCAGTGCAGGGCCGCGGCCCCGTCGTCGTATGGAACTGCACCCGTGCCTGCAACCTCGCGTGCCGGCACTGCTATGCCGATGCTGCGGAGAAAAAAGACGAAAATGAACTGTCCACAGAAGAAGCCGAGCGGTTCATTGACGACCTGGCCCGGATCAAATCCCCCGTATTGCTCTTCTCCGGAGGCGAGCCGCTGTTGCGCGCAGACATATTTCACCTCGCCGGCTATGCCGCAGCAGCGGGAATAAGGCCCGTCCTCTCCACCAACGGCACGCTGATTAGCAGAGATGCCGCACAGCAGATAAAGAAATCCGGAATCGGCTACGTCGGCGTCAGTCTGGACGGGATGGAGGAGAGGAACGATGCGTTCCGGGGCCGCAGCGGCGCCTTCCAACGGACGCTCGCGGGGATCAGGAATTGCCAGAGAGCCGATCAGAAGGTCGGTTTACGCTTCACGATCTGCCAGTCTACCCGCGAAGATCTGGAAGCCGTCTTCAATCTGGTCCGGCGTGAGAATATCCCGAGACTCTGCCTCTACCACTTCGTGACGGCCGGACGCGGGGATCACGGGGAATCCGATGATTTAACGGCGGAGGAAAAACGGAAGGCGCTGGACCTCATCATCGATAAGACACTGGAATTTCACGCCGGAGGAATCGGCACCGAAATTTTGACGGTCGATAACCACGCGGACGGTATTTATGTTTACCAAAAACTGGAAAAAAGCGACCCGGAAAGGGCACGGAGGGCGTTGCAGCTTTTGAAAAACAACGGCGGGAATCGTTCGGGTATCGCAATCGGCTGCGTTGATTGGAAAGGAGACATACATCCGGACCAGTTCACACGGACCATAACGCTGGGAAACGTGCGGCGGCGGAAGTTCTCCGAAGTATGGAATGATACGACGAATCCCGTGCTGTCAGGGTTGCGGAACCGCAAAAAACTGCTTCAAGGGCGTTGCGGGGAATGCCGCAGACTGGCGTTGTGCAACGGCAACCTGCGGGCAAGGGCCCTGGCCGCCACCGGCGACCTCTGGGCGCCGGACCCCGGCTGTTACCTCAACGATGAGGAGGTAATGGAGCGGTAAAAACTTCCATTTTCCCCTGCGATCCCGAGTTCAGATTAACAACCGGCAAAACACCATGCTTCTATCCTGGAATGTGACAAAACGATGCAACTTAAACTGCAGGCACTGTTACCGCAGTTCAAGCAGCTCTGCGGACACATCCGAAGAGTTGAGC
>PUMZ01000111.1 GCA_003551565.1 Candidatus Brocadiaceae bacterium
TTAATAGCGCGACATCGACAAAAAAATGTTGGTGTACGTAAAAAAGTCGTTTGCCTTTGCCGTATGTCGTTGCCGTTTTATTAATTCTTTATTGCTTTTCCTTTTCTTTCTTCGTGCTCTTGGTGATCTTTGTGTGATGCATTTTTTTTCTTTTTTTCCTTTTCTTTTCTTTGTGCTCTTGGTGCTCTTTGTGTGATGCCGGCCGTTTCCGTTACAGCCCCCCGCCGGCCCCGTGCCGGTGGAGCGAAAGATTCACAGCTACACGCAACTAACTTATCAGTAATGTCAGTAATGAAGCACCATAGCAAGGAACATTTTGCATACCACGCTCGTCCCGTCGCCCGTTTCTTTACGCTGCTGGAGCTGGCGGCGGTCGCCATGGTGGCGGCGCTGCTTGCCGCGGTCCTGGCGGCCGGCGGGCTGCAGCGCGTGCGCGAGGAGGCGCGCAGGGCGCAGTGCGCCCGGAACCTTGGCCGGCTCGGCCTGGCGCTCGAACGCTACGAGCACGAGCACGGGGCGATGCCGGAGGCGGCCACCGCCGCCGGCAGTTTCCGCCTCCTGCACGCGGGCGGCCACCTGCCGGATCCGGAGCTGCTGAGCTGCCCGTCCAACAGCGTGGAGGTGGACGTGTCGGAGGCGCGCGGCGGCCCGGGGACGGTGAGCTACTACTACGATTCCCGCACGCCGCACCGGCGCCACCCGATGCGCGCGCTGGCCGCCGACAGGAACAGCGCGACGGATCCGGACGACGTTCCGGACCCGGCGTGGTCGATCAACCACGGCCCCGACGGGGTGAACGTGCTCTTTGGTGGCGGAACGGTGCGGTTCGTGGAAGCAGGCGGGGGAACCGGCCATCCGCCGCAGACCCGGCACATCGGCAATCCCCACCTGGAGGCGGACGCGAACATCTACCGCGCCGGCCGGAAGATGGCCGATCCCCAGGACGCCTATATCTCTTACGAGCATGACTTATGGCGCCTGAAAGGGTACAGGGTGTTCACGGACAGTTCCGACTGGCAGATCCCCGATGCAGCGGGGGATGTGGCGATCATCGTCGTCGGCGGCGGTGGGGCCAGCGCCGACGCGCCGTATTCGGGCGGCGGAGATGGTGGTGCGGTGGTGGTCGAGGAGCGCGACCTGGGCGGACGGCAAGGGGAAATCGTCGAAATTCAGATCGCGGGAATGGCCGGGAGGGGCGAGGACGGTGAAGCTTCCATATTCGACGTGGGTGGAACGGACGAGATCGTGGCGCAGGGCGGAGATATGGGGTCGGTCGAGGGGGCTGCGACAAGCAAGTACGGCGGCGATGGTGCGGCCGGTGCGGGCGAGCCGGGCAGGGTGCGAAACGGCGGGGATGGGATCGACCTTGCGGGAGATTATCCCGTCCTGCTCGAGATGGGTGTTGGCGAGGTATGCGATGACGGCGGCGTCTGGTTCGGCGGTGGGGGCGGCGGGGCGCGTGGAGGGCGGGGCGGATTGGGCGGCGGTGATGACGCCAACGATAACGGGCTGACCGGCCCGATCATGCCCAACACGGGCGGCGGCGGCGCCGGAAACGACCATCGTCCCCGCTATGACGACGCCATGCTCGGCAACTCCGGCATCCTCATCCTCATCTGCCTGGACAGGCACGGTCCGTAATTCGGAAACAACACATCAGGCCCGGAGGGCCGCCTGCAACAATAGCCCCGGGCGACCAAAGGAAGCCCGGGGTAACGGGGGACACGCAATACAACCAGCCCCGCAAGGGGCGAAACAAAATCCGGATGCGAAGATTGTCACGCCCCTCCGGAGCTGGGCATGGACAAGCGCTACGGTTCACCGCGGGCGACTGTTGTTGCCGCCCCTGCCGGGGCTCCCCCCCAAAAGAGGCCCGGGGAAATGCTTTTGTTGAATTTTTTATAGTAATTCTTGTCTTTGGTTTATGAAATATGCGGGGTCAATGCCTGCACCCCAGGCGAAACCAGAATCAATGGGCGAAGGCGTTGACCGCATCTCACAAAGAGCAGGCTTTATATAGGCTTGTGGTGCTTGCGGAAGATACCGAGAAAGACAAGACCTGCCAGCGCCCCTGCCAGGTGAGGGTCATGCCCTTATGCTGTATCGACTTCATCCCAGCTCCGGTTGACCATGTCCATGTAATCTTCTTCCGGCATAAACTGTGAATGAATGCGGTCAATAGTTATGGTGGTGACCTCTCCTGAGGCAACCATCTCCCGTCCGGCGCTGCGGAGCGCTTCATAGAAATCGGCGACTCTCTTTTTTGCCCCTGGATCGCCGAGATCCTCCAGATTGCCCAGGAGTTCGCCGCAATCGCGGTAAACCTCCAGCACGGGATCCTGGCTTGCCATATACGCCTTCAGCAGCTCGAAATTGTGTCCGCCCGGAAACCCGGCATTGGCAATCATGAACATACGGGGCAGCCGTTTCCACCGCCCTTCATGATAAAACCTGCCGTCCTCGTCCCGGTGGATATGCGGAGTGTTGAGCGGAAGGAGGCGTTCGGTGAAGTTCTTAAGGATCGCCGTCATGAGCATCCCATACACCGGTGTTGCAAGACCGACGTAATCGGAGTCGACAAAACGCTCCAGCAGCGACGGCATATCGTCGTGATGGACGCATTGTCCCGGCGTCCGGCCCCAGCAGCTGAAACAGCCGAGACAGTGTTGAATATCGCACTCCACCAGGAAGACTTCTTCGGTCCGGGCCCCTGCATCTGTTGCACCTTCGAGGAATGGTTCAACGATCCGGTGGGTGTTGCTCCGATGTCCGCGCGGGCTCCCATTGAAAACGGTGACGATCATCCGGTTCCCCCTCATCAGGACATTGATCGAATCTCAGCTGTCCTCAAGCTCCGCATGAAGAACTCTCCCCACGGCGGCTTCCAGCGCTTCCGGCCGGTCGGCGCCGATTCTGTACACCCTGCCCGACTTCATCTTCAACTCCACGGCATCGAGGCCGGATACATTGAAAAGCCAGGCTCTCTTTCCGATCCATCGTATCCCCCACCCCCAATACCAGGGATTCTTTACCGTTCTGACGGATTCAACATCATCCAGCCGCAATCGTTTCTTGATGATCCCGATACCAAACCGGATGGTCAGAACATCATCCTCAAGCGTCACATGGAGCCGGTAAAAAAGCAATAAAGCCGTGACAAGCAGCAGCAGTCCCGCAAACGAACCGGTCCTGAACCCGCCGGCCAGGAGATCAAAGACCATCAGAGCTATTCCGGCCGTCAGCGCGGCGACAATGAACCAGCCTTTCTGGGAATGGCGATAATGGTCACTCATTTTTCTTTTTAACCGGCAGCAGGTAGGCCAGCCATCCAAGCCAGGCGATCCAGACAGCCTCCAGCCAATCGCCCTGCAAGATTCCAACAAAACCTCTGATGCTCATGAAACTCAAAAAAGCCAGCGGCCAATCTTTTCGCATCCTTCCCATCTGTATCTCCTCGCTCATCCTTTGGGTCAATTGAACGGGTGGCAGGTATTTTATCCTTTTTCTGGCCTTGTATCAATCCGAAACTGTTCACAAGCCAGCGCTCAGCGGTTTTTTATTGAACATCATCGTTATCTGTCCGACGTCCGAACAATAGCAGGCTGTCGGCGTATTCTGCAGCGACTTTTGCAGCAACCGAGAGATCGGAAGTCGTGTTCTGTATTTCTTTCTCAAGAGAGTAACGGTCAATCATATCTTTGACCGTGCCCCCGGCCTGAGTCCATGCCACAGGAAAAACGGGTGATGCTGCCGGTTCAGGAGCAGGGGGGTCCGGTGTGGTTCTCCCTGAAATGAACAACCCGGCAAGACCGGATCCGGCAAACAGCAAAACGGTGGCTATGGCCCACTTTTTTTGCTTCGACAAACGTGGCTGCCGATGCTGCCCGGCTGTATCACGTTCCGGCAGTGCCCGCATTATTGCCCGGTAAGCGGTCGGATCAGGCTTTTGATACGGTGTTTCACTGCGTGTCAGCAACCTGTCAACCATCACCTGCTCGTTATAATACCTGCGGCATTCCCGGCAACGTCGGAGATGGGCAGCAGCCAGACGACCCGGGCTTCGGCCGCCGTCAACGCTGCATCCGATGAACCACCTGATTATTTTGCAAACCATCAAATCACCTCCTCTTACTGCTCGGTTTTTAAAATGTCGGCAAGCGAATTCCTTGCCCGATGGAGCAAAACACGTACATTGACTGAGGATTTCCCCATGGCATAAGCAATCGACCGGTTATCCATCGCTTCATTATAGCGCAGCCAGAGTGCCGTAAACTGATCCGGAGGAAGTTTACGGGCAGCCTCCCAGACCATCTGCAGCTGGTCGGCATCGTCCATCTGCTTCTCGTGGGAAGGGCGCGCGCAGGCGTTTTCATACAACTGTTCAGTGGGCTTTTTCCGGCGAAGATATGAGACCATGCAGTTATGTGCTATGGAAAAAAGCCATGTTTTGAAGCTGTATTTTGAATTGAAACTCTCCAAACCTTTAAAAACGTTGAAAAACGTATTCTGGGTGATGTCTTCCGCCTCCTGCCGATCTCCAACCCTGTTGACCACATAACGGAATATATTCTCGTAATATCTTTGAACGAGCCGCTCAAAACATTCAGTGCCGCCGTGCTTTGCATTTTCGACAAGATCCTTGTCGGGAGTGCTCTGTGGTGTGTTGCTGTCGATACGCTGATAAACTCCTGTCTGTATCAAAAAATTGGCCTTGCTGATTGTGCCGGAATGCTTTGCTAATACAAGATAGTAGCCGAATATGAAAACCGGGACAAGACGAAAGCAATCAATCCTGCTCCCGGAAGGATTCTTCCAAACGTCTTCGCCACGTTTCCTGTTCTTCCGGTCCAACGTCTTCCCGCATTCGTCCAATACGCCCGCGCCACAGCTCCCGCTCCTCCCGGCTCACATCGTCCCGAAGCTGTTCCATGCGATGTTGCCACCGCTCTTGCAGCCCTTCCAAATCCTCTCCGGAAATGTCATCCAGATCACCTGTTAACAATTGGCGCAAAAGCGCTTGTTCTTCAGCCCCGATGTCCTGCCGTATTTGTTCAATGCGTTCACGCCAGCGTTCTCTTTCGTAATCGCTCAAATCCGACAGCATGTGCATGATGCGCCGGCGCCACAGCTCCCGCTCCTCCCGGCTCATATCCCTTGCGAGTCGCTCCATACCGCGCCGCAAACGCCGGATTTGTTCAATCCTTTCTTCCCTCTCACGTTCCTGCTGCGCCCTCTGGTGCCGTGCATCTCTCCTCTCAAGCGCTGCAGCCACGACGTTCTGTATGCGTTCTGCTTCCGCCGGATCGTCCGAAGTGAGCTCGATGAGAACGCCTTCCTCAGACTCCACAACGTCCACCTCCACCTGTTCCGAAAAGAATAATTCACCCAGTGATATCATCCGCTCGGCATCTCCGCTCTGCAGCCTTTCTATGGCGCGCCTTTGTCGTTCCAAAAAGGTGTCCTCGGCCCCATCGTCCCCGGCAACGACGGCTGCGGGAGCCAGACAAATACCCGCGATGAAACAGAAAACGACACAACGACTGAACACTTTGTCCATAACCATTCTGTGCACCTCCTCTTTTCTTTCAGCCAGGAATGGAATGGCCTGGCCGAAACGGTTGAAAAACGGGTTCGCAGCGGGCCCCCTCTGGGTCTCCGGAGTCCGCAAATTGCTGCGCTGACACGGGCTTCCGGTAAGGGCCGACATCACTTCTCTTCTCTATGTTTCCGGATTCTCTCAAGCAGTTGACCGGACGGATACTTGAGGTCAATGTTGAGATCGGAACCGTCTCTTTTGATATCTACAGACTGGAGCAATGGCCTCCAGTCAACATCGGATTGATCCAGATGGAGCATGGCAATGGAAATCATGCCTTGCAGGACCTGCTGCATATGTGTGGCCTTGTCTTCATTGACGGCACGGATACGCCCTGCAACTTTCAACATCCCTTCCTGTTCTGCGGCATATCCGCAGAAAGACTCAACATTTTTCAGCCACACCGCCTGGCCATGTTCCGCGGCGATATCGCCGACCCTCCGGATGCAGGTGATGGAAAAAGCCTCCGCCGGAATATCAGCCAACCCGGCAAAGCGCTCATCCCGCCTGATATCGGGCGCCTCGCCATCGAAAACGTCCAGTCCAAGCTCCAGGGCGCTCCTTGACCGAGAGATAAAAATCGCACCCTCGGCGGCGAAAGCTCCATACTGCGTTTTGCCGTGGCTCCATCCGTCACTCCTGTCCACCCAGCTGTGGACGGTGTGTTCATTATGCACGTATGTGCCATGCTCCCGGTCGGCTTCAAGCAGCTGGAGCAGTCTGGCTCGGTCAAAATGACCCCGTATGACCACGACTCCTTCTGAAGGATCCCCTCCGGTGCCGTACAGGGTGACAGTTTCAAAATCATCAAAAAGATCGGAGCCAAGAAATTCCGCCAAATTATCCAGGCCCTCTTTCGGCATTTCTTCCCGAATACGAATGCCGATGTCGGTCCGCCAGAAAGCTTGAACGTCGAAGTGGTGAACCCATTCGGCGGTCCCGCTGACAAAGCTTTTTTCCAGGCTGTGTGTTTCGGCTGCGATCACGCTCACTGCAGCAAAACAAAAAACGGTGACAAATGCCGGCAAAATCCACAGAATGCGTTTCATTGCTCCACTCCTCCCATAAAAGGCGCGTTCACTGAAATGATTTTTCTGCTTACTGTCTTATAATACGCAAGAAAAAGCGGATCCGTTACATCTGTTGTTGCATCCTTTCTATGAATTATCGTCTTTGGTTGATGAAATATGCGGGCGAACCCGGTTATTTCACGCGTTCTCCGCGGTGCAGATGTGGCAGAAAGCAAGCGCCGCAGTATTCGTATACGCGAAGTGCAGCTTTTTGCCGCAGATGCGCCGCTGAGGACGCGCCCGAAGGGCCTGCCTGCAGCAGGCAGGTCAACCGCCGTTTTCCGGCGCAGATACACACTGGCAGAATCTGAAACTTTGAAGAAAGCGACCCATCATACTGCTGTTGCATCGTTTATTTTAATTTTTGTCTTTGGTTGATGAAATATGCGGGCTAAAACATCTTATGTCCATAATGAGAAATAACCTGTCGTGGGCAGTCCCCGGAGCACCCGGAGCAGACAATCTATACAAAGCCTCCGAAAGCGCTCCCCTTCGGGCCGGATTTGACAGGGATTGCATTTTGTGATAGAATATGCATAGATACTTAAGCGTTTGTGTTTCAGTCTGTAGCTGAAATCAAGGAAAGGTTTCTGTAGGGCTTTCCCCTGCAAAAAGCCCTGTCTATCCGTTGACTCCAGTTTTACAAGGAGGTGAATTATGTGCTGTGAAGAGGAAAA
>PUMZ01000237.1 GCA_003551565.1 Candidatus Brocadiaceae bacterium
TGGACCTCTTCTGGGAGCCTACTGCACAACTTCTGCCGAATGATGAACCCGTACAGATTTGTGGCGTTGAAGACCGCTACATTACGCTTGAAGGCAATAAGCCCAGAGGAGAGTTTGATGGAATCGATGCGTGGATCGCTGACTCAGGCTATGGCTATCTCAAAGATTGGAACCAGAGCGAGATCGACTGGTATGCCAAGGAGTGGGATGAAGCTACTGAAACATGGGTAGCTGTTGATCCTGGCGTTGTTGAGTTTGACGCCGATCCATATCTGGAGGATTACAACGGCCGTAAGGTTGACGTATATGCCTACGAGCAAGGCGTATACCGCATCTACTATGAGATCTATAACAGAAGAGGCGAATGCCTGGATACTGACTGGCAGGATGTACGCTTCCTCGTGAAGCCTGATGCTGGTGATGAGTTTTTCTTTGAAGCTGGCAAATCATATAAATATGAGTTCTGCGGTGAACTGCTTCAGCCGGAAGACAAGGAAAGCTGCGCTGGCCAGGGATGGGATGGCGTAGTGGAATTCCACGGGTTCCTTGAAGCAACCAATGACAACGTAGATCAGGACATCATTGAAGGCTACTGGAATATCGACATCACAGAAGGCACCCACGACATTATTGTTGGTGCAAGTGTATCAGGACATCCAGAAATCGGATCTATCGGATACAAGTGGGAAGAAACTATTCCAGGTGAATGGACGCCCAAAAAAGAACTTGCCGATGGCTCATTTATGCGCCACGACTGGATTAAGTTTAATGGGGAGTATATTTTCGAAGTGCATTCCGTTACCGGAGCCATTACCATGACTGATGCATGGGAAGAGCACAGGTGGGATGACAATCCTGACATCGAAGTGAGCCGCCACGGCGTGTATGAATTCCACTGGAAAGCATATAACCCGCTTGCGCTCGAAGATGTAAACGAAGAGTGCCCTCCAGACTATGCCACCCACGAGGTGTACTTCAAGAACACCCCGCTTGCGCGTGACCTGGTACCGATTCGCGTCGTTACGATTGACGGTGAACTCACCTATATCCCAATGAGTGAATGGGTTGACGAATATGAAGGCCTCAACCACCCATATGACGACTGCTACGCTTGCAGCGGCTCTACCCAGTTCTACATGCTCACCCGTCCGTTGGTTGAGATGAAGCACGGTGTTGAGATTGATGAACTGCACGCACTGGATGCAGGAATGTATTCAACCGTACCTAAAACACACAGTATCCTTTGGTACAACAAGCAAGGCACCGGAATTATCCCCGGAACGTCTTCCTTCCCACAGGAGATTGATGGTGGTACGATTGATGCTACCTATGTACTGAATGAAGACCATGAGCTTGTGAGCAATGTGCAGCAGAGTAACTGGAACAAGCACTTCATCATTGAGGTGAGCTGGGATGATGTTGCAGATCCTTCAAAGATCCGCTTCGAAGAAGAAAACACAGTTACAGACTGCAAGAACCAGTACACATTCGACTTTACCATCGTTCAGCCGCAGGTTATCGCAGGTCCTGATCAGGTACCCGCATTCTCACACGACGATGACCTGGCCGTTCCTGATGGCGAGGTACATGAATACTATCTCGATGACGATATCAACCCTGTTCCCGGTGCTGTATACAAATGGTCTATCGATGGCGACGACCTGAGTTACATCATTGGCGGTTATGATGTGGATGGTGACTGGACACTGAACACCGGTGAGCCCCAGGAGATGGAGGCCGAAGGCCTTGAAAAGATCCGTGTATACTGGGGTACTGGATTGCCACCTACTGAAGACATTAACAATCCTTATGGATTCGTGAATGCTGAAATCATCAATAGCTGCCACGACCCGATTGATCCTTACAGGGTAGACATCATAGAAAACACCCTCGCAGGTCAGCTCAGGTACTGGAACCAGGAAGAAACGTTTATTCCAACGCCATTCCAGATCCACCCGAACAACATCGAAGATTACTTCTATGTAACATTGTATGAAGTATATCCGATGGATTACGAAGATGTAGATGATAGGGGCGAACCTGTTCCTGGCGGATACGAATATACGGTTGTGATTGAGCCTGATACAGACCTCGATCTCTCCGCATACTTTGAGTTTGGAAACATCGACCTGACCAAGTGCTACAGACTGCGCGTATGGGATGGTGGATTCTCCTACCTGGAGGACGAGCAGGTTGAAACCGACAACTTCCTCAGCTTTACCTACACGTGGAATGCATGGTCAAGCCTTGGCGTCAGCGCAACCGACGCACTCGCATTGATCCGCATCGCAGGTGGAATTACAGAGCTGAACGACCTGACCAGCGCCAACCCATACTGGTGGATTGGTGACATGGACGACGACTATGGATTCTTCTCCAATGTGCTTGCTGACGTGAACACAAGCGGAGAAATTGACATCGTCGACGTACGTGACCTGATGCGCCGTGTTGTTGGTGACATCCAACGTTTCAGGAATAACACTCCGAACTTCCAAGTTGCCGGACGCTTCCTCGATGTAGAGGATCTGCCAGCCAGAACATTCGGCACAGGCGACGAAGTGACCGGCTTCAGCGCCGACAACGATGAAGACCTGATGTTTGAGTTTACAAGGAACGGTAAACCTTATGAAGGGACTACGCATCCTGATAACCTGTACTATAAGAGTAATGTCTTCACGCTGGAAAACAGCAACAACCTGATGAACATCTATCTGGCTGGTATGGGAGACCTCAACTCTAAGAACAGTTCAGTCATGGGCAGCGGCATTGCCAAAGAACCTATGGTTGCTGAACTCGACTACACAGGTAAGATCAAGGCAGATGCCGGCGACGTGGTTACCATACCCGTACGCTTGACCAAAGCTGCAGACATTGCCGCAATCACACTGGGCCTCACCTATGACCCTGAAAAGATTGAGGTAATGGAGACCAACTTCACTATCGACAACATCGATAATGACAATGGTTTCGTACGCGTAGCTTCTGTCAGCCTCGACAATGTGAACTACAACGCAGGTGAAACCATCCTGAAGGTTACCGTAAGGTTACTCGGTGACATGGAAGACGCGCAACTGTTTACACTGGAAGACGTTACTGAGTTTGCCTCAGAAGATTTGACCGTACGCGATGTACAGCTGAATACTGACGTGGTTAGCGCCGGTATGCCAACTAGCATCGGCGACCTCGAAGCTCATGAGCTCTCAGTAAATAACTATCCGAACCCGTTCCGTACATCAACAAACATTGAGTACACACTTCCTGAAAGTGGAAAAGTGACACTGATGGTGTACAACAGGGTAGGTCAAGTTGTGGCTTCCCCGGTTCTTGGAGAAACACAAAGCGCAGGAAACCACGTTATTGAGATTACCAGCGAAGATCTTGGTGGCGATGACGGAATGTTCATCTACAGAATTACAGTGGAAGGACAAACCAGGACATTTGTTGCCAACGGAAACCTCATGCTCGTGAAGTAAACCATCAAAAGCTATTCCGGGGGAACCTCCCCCGGAATAGCTTTGTTTTAAAAAGGCTATCTGGCAATAATCCTGTACAGCTTATAGACATGCTACAAAATTTGCATATGAACCGAACAAAATCAGGCAGTTTATTACAATGCCTTTTTTGTTTTATTGCAGGCAGTAATTTGTTTGGCATATCAGGTAAGCGGACCAAAGAATAACAGCCAGATCACCTGATTGGCTTTACTCATGAAAATCAAAATTATTAACGCAAAAACGACACAGCAAATGAATAAAATAATTTACTACCTGTTAATGGTAATGCTGTTTGCAACGATTGGGATGACTGCCCGTGCGCAGACCGTAACCATCGGTGAGGTGGAAGCCGGACCCGGGCCTGTCAGTGTCCCTGTATATATGGAAGATTTCACAGATGTGGATGGTTTCCAGCTGGCGTTTTCCTTTAACCCGGAAATCATAACCGGATTCGATGGCATCGAGAACAGATTTGTAACCGGAAACAATATCATCTGGGCACCCCAATACAATGCCGCAAGAGGTCAGGTTGTAGTGACCTTTATGGATTTCGACATGACCCCATATGACATTGATGAAAAGGTCTTTGAGCTTAAATTTCAGTATTCCGGCGGCCATGACGCAGACATTGAGTTTAACCTTGACAATACCGAAATCATGGTCAATGGCAGCGTAGCTGACAACGAAAACATCGTTTTCAATGATGGCGCCATTACTGCCGACCCGGACCTGGAAGCAGGCACCGTGTCGCTGGAAACTGTCACCGGTGTGGCTCCTGACGAAGAGGTGCTGATGCCCATCCATATGGAAGGTGACGGCTTCACTAATGTAAGCGTGATCGATCTGACCATCGGCTTTGAACCCGGACAACTCATCTACGAAGAGGTCCATCTGAATGAAGACCTTGATTTTGATGCGGTGACCACCCAACTTCAAGATGATGGAGAGCTTCGTATTATGCTCACCAGCGAAACACCACTTGATCTTTCGGATGAAGAAATTGCAAACATTCGATTTACCTACACGGCCATAACTGAGGCCCACGTATCAATCAAACCTGGCAGTATCATCGAATCTACCATCGGACCACTCTCGTTTGCAACCGTAGACGGCGTCTTTATACCCGATGAATTTGATGTCACACTGAATATCCCCGATCAGTTTAACTATACCGCAGAAGATGTGGAAGTCCCCGTAGAAATTCATGGTGAATTTCCAAGCAATGCTGGATCTATTAGCCTGCGCGTGGGATACGATTCGGATATTATTGAATATGCCGGGTACGAAAGTGATTATGCTGACAACTGGACCATTGGTGGAACCGATCCGCTGATCCTCGAGCTTGTCATTATGAATGAAGAAGGCATCGAACTCGAAGATGGCACCGACCTGATTACCCTACGTTTTGACTTTTTGGATGTAGGTACGTCGGACATCGTGCTCAAAGACGGTTCATCCGTCGCAACACCATTGGGTGTTACTTTGCCATTTAATGCAGACAACGGATCTGCAGGTATCGCCGTGCAACAAATCGTTTATGATGCATTGGTCGATGCCAGGGAAAATACAACCCTCGAAGTGGATGTCCCGGAAGCCAATGTCATTGAAACAGTAACCACTTACCCCGATGAGTTCATAGAATTCGTTGAGGAAGGCGGATTTACTGTACCCGCACTTACTGATGAATGGATGGTAGATGCACAGGTAATGTCTGAGGAACCCATCGTTGCCGGAACCGAGCTTCATGTCACCTATGGTGAACATACGTTCCACTATATGGTTGAAGAAGAAATACCTGCAGCAACAACACTCTTCCTGAGTGAAATCATTCTTGCAGACACCCCGGATGCCGACGTGCGTACGGTATTGCTTGACCACGCTGGTGCAGTGGAATCCTGGAATGTATCTATGCGTTCCCCTACTACCTATGAAACCACCATGCACTTTGCTGTAGTCACAGACAATGCTGACTTTACGAGTGTAGAAAGCGATGAAGCCTGGTGGAACGGATTCAAGCTGGATGCTGCAGAGCAGGAAATGACCATTTACGGAGACCCGCAAATCATCTTTTCAGTAGATGGAGAAGCGGTTGGAACAGGCTTTGAAAAAGAGTTCTGCTATGGATATGACGTGGTCGTCGCACTACACGAGGTGATCATTGGCGAAGAACCCATTACCATCGAATATACTGTGAATGGTGTAGAGTTTACCGCAGAAGTAGAAGAAGGTGACGTGCTCTTCCCCACAGAAGACCATCCTGACATTGAGGCAGGCACCTACGAAATCGTGGTGACATCCATTGTTGACGCAGTGGGCATTGACGTGGTTGACCCGGAAGATATCTACTACGGAACCGTTACCATACTTCCTGAGCCTGCAGTACTATTTGCCTTTAACGATGAGGTCGCCGAAACAGACTCACACTTTGAGTTCTGCTTTGATGAAGAGGTAGAAATTACCCTCTATGAAATCCTCTCCGGCGAAGGTCCGATCAACCTGCACTATGTGCTCAACGACGATGATCCTGAGCCTGTCACAGGCATAGAAGAAGGTGATGTGTTGTTTGAAGGGGTTCTTCCCGTCGGCCATCACACCCTGCATCTTGCAATGCTGGAAGATGCCAACGAATGCCAGGCTACCAACGTGGAAGAAATCTATACGCTGGAGATAACCGTACATCCTGAGCCTGCTGTGCTCTTTGCCTTTAACGATGAGGTCGCCGAAACAGACTCACACTTTGAGTTCTGCTTCGATGAAGAGGTAGAAATTACCCTCTATGAAATCCTCTCCGGCGAAGGTCCGATCAACCTGCACTATGTGCTCAATGACGATGATCCAGAACCTATCACAGGCATTGAAGAAGGTGATATCTTGTTTGAAGGTGTCCTTCCCGTCGGCCATCACACCCTGCATCTCGCGATGCTGGAAGGTGCCAACGAATGCCAGGCTACCAACGTGGAAGAAATCTATACGCTGGAGATCACCGTACATCCCGAGCCTGCTGTGTTGTTCAGCTTTAACGATGATATCGTGGAAACAGGATCAGCCTTGCACTTCATGGATGACGAAGTCGTTACTGTGAAACTGCATGAGATCGTCTCAGGCGAAGGCCCGATCAACCTGCACTATGTGCTCAACGATAACGATCCGGAGCCAATCATGGACATCGAAGAAGGAGATATCCTATTTGAAGATGTACTGCCCGTGGGTGAACATACCCTGCATTTGACAATGCTGGAAGATGCTACCACCGGATGCCAGGCACATGATGTCGAAGATATCTACACGCTGACCATAGAAGTTGAAGAGGCAGAAGCGGAGATTATTGATGTTGCTACGCTCGCAGAACTCCGTCAAATGGAAGACGATGGCACGGTATATCGCTACACAGGTGAAGCTGTGATTACTGCCATGGATGGATTCCGTAACAGGAAGTTTATCCAGGACGAAACCGCAGCCATCCTGATCGACGATCAGCCCGGAGTCATTACCACAGACTATGATCTCTATGACGTGATCACCAACGTGGTAGGCCAGATTGATGACTGGTTCGGCATGATTCGCTTCCAACCTGAAGAAAACACGGAAGAAGCCCTCGACAATACACCGATTGACCCTGAAGTCTTCATGCTTGACGCAGTGACCATGGGCGATCAGTCAAAACTTCTCATGTTTGAAAGCGTTACTTTCACTCATGTAGATGAGGGCTCCAATGATGATTATGATTGGGCACCTCTGGAAGCAGGCGATGAATTTGAAAATGGAACCAACTATCTTGTTACCGATGGTGATAATGAATTTATCGTGCGCACAGATTTCTGGAA
>PUMZ01000258.1 GCA_003551565.1 Candidatus Brocadiaceae bacterium
CCGTTCACCCAGACCTCGGCGGTGTTGTCAACGCCGCTGAACCATATCTTAATTGTGCGGCCTTCATAGCCTTCAGGCACATGGACACTCTGACGGTACCAGCTCTGGCCGAAGTAGTAGCGCAGGCCCTGGTTCGACCAGCTCGTGTCGGTGCGGATCGTCTGCCAGTTGCCGCCCTCGCTTTCGGGCCGGTGCAGCCCTATGTACTGTCCCCACTCCTCCGGATCGCGGTGGAACTGCCATTCAGGATCGAACCCGACAACCAGCTCGTTGTTACCGGTAACGCGGCTATAGCCCTTTATTGGTGAACGGTCGCGGATACTGGTTCGTTCATCATCACGCGGGAAACGGTCTCTGCCGTAATCGGTGGCAAAGCGGTTAAGGAACATATCCGCATGTTGGGCAAGCAGCGGAATTTCATAACCCGCCCGCAAATCATCCCTCAGTTCCACCTGCCGCTTCATCAGCTCCATCTCGCCGACAAAATCATGCCGGTTCCGTTTCTCCTGAGAACGGCAAAAGGCCTCGGTAAAATCGAAGGCTTTGGTAGTGATCTCGACCCGTGTGGCATATTTCGTGCCGGGTTCGACCATCTCACCTGCCTCTTCGAGATAAGAGCGCGCCTGAGTTCGCACATCTTCCGTATAGATGTGGGGGATGTCCCATGAGCTGCCGGTATGATGATCGGCATCACGGATGGTGGCGTTCATCAATTCGTGATAGTTTTCCATCGGTTCCCTCACCGGACCGTAATACTTATCGTAAAAATCATCCATCAGTGCATCCACATCGGCATTATGATCCCACAGCAGTTTCGATGTAATATACATGGCCGGCAGATGCGATGCCCAAGCGCTGCTGGGGTCGGCATTCCAGCTGCGTACCCCTTTCTCGTGGAAGGCGGGAATCTCCTCCCGCAGCCGATGCACCATCGGAAAAACATAACCGGGACAGGCGAGATTGAAAAGATAGCCGCGATCGGCGATATGGCCTTCCACGTAAGGTTCCCATTCCTCAAACAGCCAGAGCGGGTAGTTCGACTCCGGGCAAACCGGATTATTCGGGCCATGGATGCGGCAGGTATGGATAGGGGCCACAGAAATCGCCAGATTGCCCTCAGGCTCCACATCGTAAGGCGGCATCTGCAGAGCTCCATAAGCATAAAACCCTATGCGTACATCCGGAAACTCGTCAGAAAGCTCCTCGGTCAGCCGGTTCCAGAACCATACGTAACGGTCTGTGCGGGAAGGCGCCGGAGTCCTGAGCGGCGTCGTGTAATCCTCCGGTGGATCGAGCGCCGCGCAGTGCTCGCACTCGCAGAACCCGCCGCCGTCGTTAGGCCCCATATTAAGCACCTCAGTATCCGGATTCTCACGCAGGTAATCGCGGTAATAGTCGGCAATAAGTTCGAGCGTGCGGTTCTCCTCAATATTATCCGTGGAATACGTGAGACATAGCTGGCGCCGCCGGCGTTCGCCGTCTATTTCGGCGAAAAGGCGGGGGTCCTCCTCAAAATACCGGCGGGCGTCGGAACCACGGATCGGCCTCATTCCATGCGCGCCGTAGCGTCCTCCCACCCCCGGAATCCGGTTGCGGTCGCCCCAGTCAGGAAAGTTTCCCGAACGGCGACGAAATTCATAAGAGGGAGCCTGAACGTTCTGTTGGCGCTCAACCATAACGCTGTCGCTTTCCGGGACAACACGCCCGATATCGCCGGGTATGAACCACCTGACGCCCAGCTGTTCGAGCAGCTCGTAGGCGGCCGTGCGGGTGCCTTCCGGCGAGAGACCGCGCAATTGGATAGAGTCCTCTTCCACAACGAGCGCGAAGGACCATGGATCATCGCCTTCGGTGAGTATAATATCTTCGAGCTCTTCATCGGCCGCCTTTCCTATCCTCACGGGAGTCAAACCTTCCGTATCCTGACCGACACTGATAACCGGAAGTTCAGCACCGCTGATCAGCTTTATATGCTTGACCAGTTCATCGGCGGCCTGCTTTTCGGCCTCTGCAGACTCCTCCGGCAGCACGATAACCGCCGCCGGTTCACCGTCATCAACCAGTGCCAGGTTCGCAGAGGCGCAAGAGCTAAGAAACGCCACAGAAACAAACAGAACGATAACCGCCGACACAAAACGACACCTGCACAACGTCCTTTGTAGATAACCCATCAACATCCTCCAGTATTAATTTATGAATTTACTGATTTGGGGTCGAAAATCCGGCTCGCAGTGGACGCTTTCAAGCGTCCAGGATTTAACCCGCTTTTCTCTGCGTTCTCCGCGTCTCTGCAGTTTTCCGCCGTCATCATTCCACACAACCAGCAACTGTAGTTTTATTTATTACTCCTCGCTGTCCGCTTCAACGACCTCTTTCGGCAGCAAAAGTTCCTCCGGGCTGCGTGCCATCTGCGGCGGGACGGTCATCAGACGCATTTCTCCGCGCCCGCGCCAGGTTCGCACAAACCAGAGTTTGCCGTCCTGGCCTTCCGGCACCTCGGCGCTGAAATATCCGCGTCCGCCCATCTCTTCGAAATCGACAACCCGGTTGCCGTCGTTGTCGTAAATCCCGCGATAACGGCTGTCCACATAGCCCCCCAGAATATCCGTTCCTTTCGGTACGTAAAAGAAAAGACTAAAGCCCACCTGCGGACGAAACCCCGCGTTCAGCGTTACCGGCATCCCCTCCGGAAACTCAACAAGGCTGCGTCCGTCGCCGTCGCGGAACTGCAGTTCATGAAGGCCGGAGTACGAAGTTTTCAAAGTTACTTCGTGCCACTCCCGGTCCGGCGGCACTGAATCATCGCTGTCCACCGGTCCCAGGTCCCTCGGCTCATCAACCGAATAAAGTGTCAGGTTGACAGGCCCCCGATTCTGCCAGGTACGCCCGGCCTGTATGCGAAGCGTGATCTCTCCGGGTTCATCCATCCAGATGAAAAAATCACGGGAGCTTCGATGCACGTCAGAATGGCCGAACGAACCTCTGCCGTGGGCGCCGGCTGAAAGCCCCAGCGCCTGCGCCGCGGGCACAAGGTCTTCGCTGAACTCTACCGGTTCGAAATCCAGAAGCTCATTGTCCGCAACCCCTGCTTCAACCATAGCGCGAACATCTTCAGGCTCATCGGCCTCATCACGCATCTTCCGGCTATCAAAACCGTCCAGGTCCCGCACGGGGGTAACACCGGATGGAGCATATATGCGTGTGTGAACACGTCCGGCATGGATCATGCGCCGGTCGGTTATGGAATATGCATGTTCGACCCAGCGTTCGTAGGCCTCCTGCCGCGCCGAACCGCTCGCGTTAAGCATACGGTGAGCCAGCTCGACAAAGCGGGTGTACATCGCCAGGTCGTCGAGTCTATCCCTGACCTCGTCCTGCTGCGCCAATTCATAAGCCTCTGAAAGTTTCCTGTACATACGTCCCACCAGGTCTTCGCTCAGCATCGGGCGGCTTTCATCCTCATCGAACCGGTGCAGCAGGCGGTAAAAACCGCGCATGGGCTCCCGGGCCTCGGCAAAGGCCTTGTCAAGAAAATCGTCAAACAGTTCCTCAGCCCGTTCGAGTTCACTAATATCCCACATAACCCTGGCCAGCACGTAATACCCGAAACCGGCTCCGCCCCAGCCGCCGTCGATATTCGCGCTGTTGAACCTGACTCCCTCACCGTGGAAACGGGGCAACGTGCGGCGCAGGTAGTGTATGGAAGCGCCCCTGGCGGTATTGGGAAGGTTCCTGGTGCCATAATAATACTCCCGTAGCCCGAGCAGTTCAGCACCACGCTCCGACCATTTCTCGACCAGTTCACCGGCGCTGTAGCCCTCGCGCAGGTAGCGGGTGGCCACGCTCACGACGACCTTCGGATGAACCTCTATTGACGGCGGCGGCGAGTGCCGGCCGTAAGCATAAATTCCGACATACTTGGGACCGTGGCCCAGTTCGTTGATCGCCTCGGCCACCTCATTGGCAAGCAGCACAACGCGGTCGCTGATACGCCCGTCCCCGATGCGCTCGCAGCCATCGCACTCGCACCAGTTCCCCCCGTCGCTCGGGTCCATCGACACGCTGTCCAGCCCCGGGTCCTCCTCCACACGCCGAACGGCGTCCTCAACTACCAGCGCTCGCAGGTCTTCATTAGCGATACAGAATTTCGTGTTGCCGCCGATATGCTTGCGTTCTCCGTCAACTTTTGCGTAAAACTCGGGATTTTCATCGAAAGCCTCCTGGTTGCGCCGGGTAATGGCCCGATATGTGTGTCCCGTTGACAGCCGAAATCCCGAAGCGGCACGATTGCGCTCCGACCATCGGTCCAGGAGATTACCGTATCCGAAAGTCGAGCCGTGCCATATACGCCTGTTATAATAATCTGGGCTCTCATGCAGATTCAACCCGGATTCGACTTCTATGGTAGAAAGCGAAGGAATGACCTCCCAGGTGTCGGTCGGCAAGAACTGACGGTGTCCGAGCTTATAAAGGAAGTGCCAGAGCGCATGCGAGACGGCTATTTCGGTTGCCCCGACCAGCAGCAGGCCATCTTCACTGCTGCGGATCACATATTCCTCGCGACGGAAGGGAGCACCGGGATCGAACTCCGCCCCCATGTCCAGGCCTGGAAGCTCTTCAGCCGTGCCCATCACGATCCCCGTGGAGCCTTCACCGCGCTCGATATCGAAGGCGGCGCCGCTTATTTTCTCAAGATACCCGGCGAGTTCTTCGGCGAGTTCCCCCGTTCGCTCTGAGGCATCTTCACTGATCACGATCGGCATCAAAGCATCACCGCCGGAGGTAAGAACCGTCCCTGCTGAAACACCAATCGCCGTAACCGAGGTAAGCGTAGAAAACGTAAAAAACACTGATAAAAGACAAACATTCCCGAAACGACCCTTCAATGATTTCATGTCACTACCTCCAATAAGGATACGGATTGGCAAAATCGTTTTTCACTTGAAACTGTTCATAATGCTTGACTTCTGATCACTCACTTCGGCCATAGCGTTGACTTGTGCTGCCGGAATGTTGATTCCAGAAAAGGTTGTCAGCCTCCTCCCTGTCGAACCACTGCACGTTGCCGTCGACATGAGCCTGATTAATACCCTGACGCCTTCGGTGGGCGGTAAAATGGGTTGAGTCGTAATTGATTGACGTGGGGCTGTTTATCCGCCAGTAGAGCCTCATCATATCCCAATCAGCGTGCATAGCGTCCATAACCAGGGGCTGCTGGCTCGGTGAATGCAGGGTCCAGGTATCCCCGCTGGACCACGTCGAATCCGAATAAGTAATCGTCCTTCCGGCCCAGCTCAGATTAACTGTCGGAGCCGTGGTTAACTCCCTTCTTGTACTATGGCCTCCAGTGACACGGTATCCGTACCACGTATCATTACTGCCCTGGTAGTTGGAGCCGAACCCGAACTTCAATGCATAATCGCTGAGAATACCGTGCTGATTTGACCTGCCGCCGGTGGGTTCTCCGGACAACCTGCTTCTTCCGACGGCCGTTGGGCATGAGAATATCCATGGATTCGGCCACCGCGAGTTTTGTTCTTGTTCGTCGGCTATCAAAGCATTGGCATACCGGGGCACGTTTCTGAATCCAAATTCGTCATGATCGAGACCATACTGCACGAAGCTCAGGCTTATCTGCCGCAAGTTACCCATGCACTGAGTGATGCGTGCATATTCTCTGGCCCGCTCCAGCGCCGGCATCAGCATGGCTGCCAATATGGCAATGATCGCTATCACCACCAGAAGTTCGATCAAAGTAAACTTTAACGCCTTCTGCATGCACTTAAACATTTTTCGCCCTCCATAAATAAGGTTAAAAAAATACAAATTACGTCGTCTTCCTTTTAACAATTTCAGGCTTGACGAGGATATCCTGCACCTCCTCAAGCTCTCCATCCTCGGCCTTTATGGCCAGCTTTGCTCCTTCATGCCCCACTTTTTCCAGATGCGTATCGATGGTAGTAAGGGGGGGGCTGGAGAGTGCGGACTCGTATCTGTTATCCAAACCGCATATCGCCATTTCTCCCGGCACGCCTATGCCCTTTTTGCAGCAATAATCAAGAATATTCAGTGCCCTGTCGTCATTGGCGCAAAACACAGCATCCGGTGCGTTGGAAAGTTCCATCAGGGACCTGAACGCCTCGACATCCTCGTTTTTTTCTCTTTTCCTGTTTTTTCCGGCTGCGGATGTCTCTTTAACGTAGTTCAAATCAAAAGCAACCCCATTGTCCTTCAATGCATCAAAATAGCCCTCAAACCGGGGGAGGTACCACGGAATATCTTTCAGCGGCCCTGAAATAAATGCCACACTTTTATACCCTTTTTTTATCAGATACTCCGTTGCCATGTATCCCCCCTCATACAGACCGTGCCTTACCGTATGATAATGGGGAAATGCCCGGGAGGCGTGCAGGATGATCATATTGAGATCATCGGACAGCATGTCTTCCATCTCCTGCATATGCCCCTGCGAAACAAGTAAATAATTTCCCTTCGCGACATCACGGAAAGTTCTTTCATTTATATACTCGACATTTAATCCCTGGTTCTGCGCTTCGCCGATGATGCCTTTGAGCATGGCAGCGAAAACAAAACCACCCGACATACCAGCCCCCCTTTCTTTGATAAAGTCAGGCAGGAAAACATATATCTCCCCCAACGTACTTTTGACAACTGATCTTGTTTTCGGCCTTGTATGTATAAGTTTGTCACGGGCCAGCTCCGAAAGCACCTTCCGACCGGTGAGGTAGCTGAAGCCGAATTTCTCACACACTTCGGATGTTGAAAGAAAAGGATCACCCTTTTTGTAATCCCCCCTCTCTATCTCCGCTTTTAATTTTTCGTAAGCGTGACTCCATTTAGTAGCAGTTTTTTCTGTCATAAGAATAATCCGCAGTTACTCCTTCTCAACAGTAAATATTCGGTGAACCCGCTACATCACCAGCGTGGTCTGTGCCGGTTGTGATGAGGCAAAATGCTTCACCGAAGATTCATATAAATAAGACGACATTATTAATTATCTATTATATACAAGATTGGCGTTTGTGTCAAGTGTATTTACAGACTTCTACGAGGGATGAACCAGTTGGTGCTTAGTTGGATAACTAAGAATAATCTTCGGTTGTTTCGTTTTTTACCGCAGAAAAAACGCAGAAAAGGCATACGGAGCTAAACAAGCGGCATAAACTTGCAAACTACAAACTAGGAGCCTGGCCGAAAAGGCAATAATGAGCAAATGCCGCTATTCCAAGAGCAACC
>PUMZ01000125.1 GCA_003551565.1 Candidatus Brocadiaceae bacterium
AGCAGCCCGCCGTCGTCGCGCCGGTCTCCGGGCGCGCCAAAGTTAACGCCGAGCTGGCGCATCTTCCCAACCCGCTCGTCGTCCTTAAACACGGCCCAGTCCTCGTTGCTGCGTTCACGCGCAGGGGCCATTCCCAGGCTCGTCGCGAAATTATAGGGACAGAAGCAGTCAGCTGCGCCCTCGAGCGAGACTAAAACGCCGAGTGCGGGCGAGATCGTTATGCGACATCCTGGTCTGGTGCCGGCTACATTACGCATCCCGCTGTCATCGGCCAGGTCATACAGTCCAACCGTCCCGGAGCGGAAAAGGTTCATGGTGGCGGATGCAACCGTCCCCCCGCATCCGTATCCGCGCAGGTAGAACAGATCGCCCGTTTGTCCCGTTATCGGACACTCGCGCACAAGCAAATCTTCCTTATCTTCGGGAACAACCGGCGGACGCGGCACGTTTCCGTCGTGAGCCAGATGGTAGGGTGTCTGTCCCCAGTCGCCGGCATGCGCGGGCATATCGCCTCTGCTCTCCTGCTCGACGAGATCAAACGGAGACCTGGACTCATCGGCCTCTCCGCCCATGACAAATGTCGCAATTCCGCTACCCCACGGGTCATTGCGACCTGTGATTATCGCATTGCTCAGGTGACGGCGTGGGTATGCGGAAAAGTCCTGAGACCACAGATCCAGCACAACCGACATGTCAAAACTTGACGCAGGCAGCGGTCCGCCGGGCAGCTCGAACGTATCGGGATCAAAGCCGACGAGCTCCCGGATTTCTTCGAACGGGATGCGGAGCGTTAGACCCTCTTCTGTTTCATCAAGCTCCGCAGCCGGGATAGCTTTGCTCTTAAACCCGTCAAAGGTGCGGAAGGCCCCGTGCTTGATATCAACTATAAGAGGGAATCTGCCCTGACCCCGCGGACGCAGCCGTTCTTCGGGTGGGCGGAAATCGAACCAAAATACCCAGGCGTCTTTAAAGTCTTCGACCGGGTTCTCAACAGACAGGTCAATTTCCACCGCGGATTCACTCAGACCCACGCTGATCGTGCCACCGTAGTCGCCGCTTTCGGTGCTGAACGTCTGCTCCTCTTCCAGCGAGTAGACCTGTGGCTGAAAATCGCCGTAAATCTTTACCAGCTCGCCGCTGCGGTTTTTAACCTGCATAACACGTCCGCCCACGTCGATGTATGCGTAACTGTCATCCGCCGACATATTGCGGTATCCCGGCACATAGTAGCTCCACTGTTCGACACCGGTATAGGCATCGACGGCCGTGACATAATCATCGTCTATTTTATACGTAACACCGGCAGCGGGCACGGGAGACGGACGGTGGGTCATGTGGCGGGACAGAGTGCGTTGTCGTCCGGGACCTCCGAACCAGAGCATCTCCAGCGGCCAGCTCACCCGGTGATCCACCTGCAGGTCGGAGTCCCAGTCGAAAGCTCCTTCCAAACCGCCGCGTCTGACCACCTGTCCGTCGATCTCATCATCCGGAATCTCGGCGGCAGTGAAAAACTCGTCAATGTCAGTATCGCTCATGTTTTCAAAACTGATTCTTCCCCTGTAGGGGGTTAGAACCCGATAAATCTCAGAAGGCTGAATACCCATATCATTTTCTTTTACAAGCACTTCGCTTGCAAAATAATCACCATAGGGCAGTGCGCCGTTCTCAGGCGCCTGGTGTACCACCACATGCCGACCGCCATATTTACCTTCATCTACGAGCCGGGCGCGCGCTTCCTGAACGGCATCACGGCCTTCAAGCAGCATGATGACGTTAAGATTTTGCTCATCTGCAAGGCGCTCAGCCGCTTCTGTGTCTTCGGCGCCTATTACAAGACCGAAGCCCTGGGGCATTTCCCGCCTGACCTGGGCTCTCCGTTCGACCTCTTCCAGCTCATGACCCGGCGCGAATGCAAAAAGGGTTCCCCTGTCAGTCGTTACATACAGGGTATCGTCTGCGATGGCCAGTCCGCGCGCCTGTCCATCCACAGTGCCGCGCCAGATCTCTTCGCCGCTGTCGGGGTCTACAGCGGATACAAACCCTTCACTTCCCGCTATCAGCACGCCATCCGCCACCGCCATGCTGTAAACGCGCTTGTGGTCTTTTATCCAGAGCCGATCGAGACTGTCTCCCGAGCTGTCGATCCCCTCAAGCTCTCCCATACCGTAGGCAAAGAAACGATCGCCTGTATAAGCGGCCCGGGAACGCGCACCAATGGGGCCTTGCTGACCGCGATAGCGTCCTTTTCCATAGCGCCGACTTTCGGGCAGATTATCGTATCCGCCCCATTTTCCAATACCGTCGCCGTCCAGACTGGCGAAATGAATAGAGTCCCCTTCAAAAGGTTCGATATCTCCCAATATAAGGGGTATATCAGCCTGCCAGGAGCGTCTGGCAGTCGCAATGAAATTGTCTATAAGCGTAACCCACCACGAGCCTCCGGCGCGGGCCTCCCAGTGCAAGAATTCTCCCGACTGTGCGTCATAACGTGCGGGCGAACCTTCGCCGGTGGGCATTATGAGAGTTTCGCCGTCGCTGACAAGATATCCCTGCGATGTTGGTCCGCCGAGGGAAAGACCATCATGCGGATAGGGAAGGTAAAGTGCGTTAGTAGTATCGTTTATCCATATCCTCTCGCCGGTATCCGCATCCAGGGCATAAACGCTTACGCCCACGCTGGGCCACATCCCGGCGGTAGTATACAGCGTATCTCCGTCGACAAGCACGCCGCTTCGCGAAGGCCACCGCGAGATAATACGGTCGTTACCCACCAACATGCGGTCATCCAGCGCGATCTGCTTTTTCCATTCGACCTCACCGGTATGCGCATCCAGGCTGTAAACCATGCCGTCGTCAGTGGAGAAATAGCAACGTCCGTGAGCGATGTGCGGCGCAAGACGTACTGGTGCGCCCGCCGTATACTTCCAGATTTCCTCGCCGGTCTCGCCGTCGATCGCATAGAGGGTATCATCACCGGAGCTTGGCAAGTAAACGACACCGTCGACCGCCACCGGCATGGGGCCTACGTCAAAGTCGTGTACGGGAACCGAACGCCCCGATTCCGGCCAGGCTTTTTGCGGCGCCGCTTTCAGACGGTGCTCCCATGCGGTGCCGAGCGGGAAATCAAGCGATTCTTCCGTCACGCCTGTCCTGGCAGCATCCTTTCTGTAAGCCGGCCAGCCGGAGGCCACAACGGACATGCTGCAGAGAATGGAAACTACGGACAAAAAAATTGCTGCTCTTGCTTGTGAAAACACCCTGATCTTTGTCATTTTACGCCCCCCTTGTGTAAATTAAAGGTAGTTGCAAGCCATACCTCGTAACGTTTTTTTATTCGTTTCCAACGGAAAAGGTTAATATTTATTTACATATCAAAAGCAAAGCTTCCGACACATGTATTAATATCCATGTTACAAAAAAAACTACCGTGGGTCAAACTTCTCGACAGCATATACATTTCCTTTATGACAGGAAATATATATAACAGTGTCGTCGGCGCCGAGTACCGGAGAGGAAAGTCGCAGCGGATTTGCTGCCCTGAAATTCCATTGCATGGCGCCATCATTTTTTCCTACTGCATAAAGGTAGCTGTCTGTATTGCCGGCGTAAATCGTCCCGTTTTCATCTATGACAGGGGTGGATGCAAATTCACCCTCCGTTTCAAAAACCCAGTATTTACTGCCTGTTTCAGGTTCCAGCGCATACATATTTCCGTCAAGGCTGTTCAAATATATCGTGCCGTCAGTATCGACTGCAGGGGCTGAACGGATCCTGCCGCCAGTCTCGAACGTCCATGCGATCTGCCCATCTTCCGTGTTCACGGCATAGAGTTTTTTATCGCTGCTGCCTGTATAAACCCTGGCATCTTCTGCGGCATGCAGAGACGTCATAACCGCACCGCCAATAGCGACCGCCCACATCTCCGCTCCGTCAGATTTAGCAAGGGCATAGAGCATACCGTCATAACTGCCCGCATAAATTGCATCACCTCCCCCCACGGCGACATCCGGCACCACCGCTCCGCCTGTCTCAAAAGACCACCTGGACGAACCGTCGGGCGAAATCGCATAGATATGGTTGTCGTTACTGCCGACATAAACTGTGCCGTCTTCTCCGATTGCCGGAGAAGAAAGAATAGATCCGTCCGTTTCAAAAGCCCACAGTTTGCTTCCATCATCTCCGTTCAGGGCATAAAGAAATCCGTCTTTGCTTCCCACATAAACGTTATTCTCTTCACACAGTGTGGGTGAAGAGATAAGGGCGCCCCCTGTCTCAAAAGACCACTTCTCAGAGCCGTCATCGCCTTCCAGGGCGTAAAGTGTTCCATCTTTACCGCCGGCATATACCGTACCGTCACGGCCAACCGCAGGAGTGGAAACAACGGAAGTCCCCAGATCAAGCTGCCACCTGCTTACCGGCTGCACCAGCACAGAACTCGATTGCACCGGGGTAATATCGCTTTCATCATCTACTTCTACATAATAGGCTCCAAGTTCATTTTTCGTAACGTCCGAAAGTTCCAGGGAGCTTTCGGTGGCCCCGTCCACGGCTTCATCATTCAAAAACCACTGGTAGGTAACCTCTCCAAGAGGGGCATACAGCTCGACTGGGCCAAGTATAGCGCTGTCCCCCTGACTGACCGCCTTTTCCTCTTCCAGATCGGCCTTCCACACGGGCCATTCCAAAAAACGCAGGCGGGTTGATTCCACCGGCGTCACATCACCCTCATCGTCCACCTCAACATAATAGGTCCCGTGATCCTTAACCGTAAAGTCTGGAATCTCAAGGGTGTTCTCCACGGCCCCCTCAACCGGTTCATCATCTAAATACCACTGATAGGTGACCTCTCCCTGAGTTTGCCGCAGCTCCACAGGGCCGAGGGTTATGCTTTCGCCCGGCTCCGCTTCCATCTCGGAAGGAAGATCCTCCACGAACGGGGTGGTAAACAGCAGCTCGGGGGCTCCGATTATGCGCCCTTCGTTATTCCCGGCGAGATCCTCCACCACCTCATTTTTCCCGCTGAGCGGCCAGTAGCCTACAAGACCGTCTTCATCTCCCTCCAGCTCAGCGTGCATGTAAGCTTCCACATTTTCCTGGCTGCGCGCATGATCCCAAATCCGCACATCCGCGATCATTCCGTCGAGGCTTTGATCTTCGCTCCGATGCGACCACCAGCCGATGCGAAACGGTTCCCGGGTTGAAGTATCAAGCTCTCTGGATGCCCGAACCGCCTCTTCGCCGTCGGCATAAACGATTGTTTCTTCTCCCGTATGCACGAGCGCAAAATGTACCCATTTTTCTTTGGATGGATAGCTGAAAT
The DNA here is from genome assembly GCA_003551565.1 of Candidatus Brocadiaceae bacterium. GTDB lineage: Bacteria > Planctomycetota > Brocadiia > SM23-32 > SM23-32 > PUMZ01. The sequence continues at coordinate 5,321 of PUMZ01000125.1, forward strand.
CGATATCCCCTCCTGCCCAGTACTGCACTCGCCACTGATTGTCTCCGCCGCGGACTTTGAGCGCAAAATCCTCCCCCTCGTTACCGGGAGCGCCGGCCGAAAACACCGTCCCGTTGTCGTCGAATTCGCGCGTGTAAACCCATGCCTCTACAGTTCTGGGGCTATTACCGTCGATGCCGAGATCACCCATATTCACCGTTGTTTCAATATATGCCCCATCGCCGTCAAAACACATGGCAATATCCGGCTGCCGGGCGCTTGCCGTGCCTATAAACAACATAATAACAGCGGCAACAACGCAGATAACCCATTCAGGCTTCAGGCCAAAAGACTTTTTCCAGCTCGTCCCTTTCACAGTTCTCAACCCGTCAAAGCGCAGCCCACCTTCATATTCAGCAACTCTTTTTAACCATCGCATTTATTACACCCCACGGTAAGGAATTAAGATATTTACTAGTATTCAGTGAACTTCGTTTCCACCGGGCCTGTCCCGGTGGAAGAATTGCTAGGGGTGCGGCCGAAAAGTCGGCTTGTAGTGGACGCTTTCAAGCGTACCTGGCTTTGCGCGGCATTTTCCAGACTTTGGAGCCCCTGAAGGGGCTCACTACGAGCCTGTTGCAAGATTTTCGCCCAGCCCCCTAGAAATAACGTGGTTCACTGAGTACTTACGAACCACCTGCCTGCTGCAGGCAGGTGTTAGCCTGCATTTCTCACAAAGCAAAGACATAAATTACAATAATCGATTTTGATCTTCCAATCAAGTAAACATTATAGCAAATGTACCCCCCCCCTCCTGTCAAACCAAAGCGAAGGAAATTTTTTTGACAGGTTAATTTTCTCCTGTTCTCATTCCTATACTGCTGCTATTATGTTTATCCTTACAAGGCAATTTGGCCTTTTTTTGTAAATTACACTCTGTATTTTAGTCTCAAAAAAGGCGGTTTACCTGCCTGCAGCAGGCAGGCTGGAAACGCGTGAAATATGCGGGCTAAATCAGGATAAAGATCCAGTGAGGACTTACGAGCGTTCTTACAAGAATTAATCCACCAGCTCCGGCTTTGCAAATTCGACCTCCATTTCATAAGGCAATCGCCACACCGCGCTGCCGTCCCGGGTGCTAATGTACAGATGCGAAGGGGTCAATTCGTCAGGGCTGCCGTCGGCCCACATGGCATAGAAATCGGAATGTGCGTTCACCGGCCGTCGCACATAGGCATGATTGTAGCGGCTGTCAACTGTAACGTTACGAACCTTCTCCCAATTTCTGCCTTCGTCATTGCTGACCCAGATCGCCACTTCACCGCCGGTGCCCCACTTCTGCGGCCCTTCTTCGGTCGGTGCGATGATCTTCCATACTCCACTCTCCTCAATATACAGCGAGCCCATATCATAATTGTGCCATGCGTTGGTTATTTCATGGATGGCCCAACCATCGTTTCGCCAGTGTGCGATTTTCCAGAGACGGGGCTCGCCCGGGGGGCCCGGTCGGAAATTTGCCGAAGTCAGATAGAGGATCACCGGCCTGTCCTCATGGTCAAAGCCGATATCTTTCACATAAACCAGCCTTTCTTCGGCACGGTAATCGTGGATCAATGCCGCTGAATCCTCGTCTTTGATCGGGGTCTCAATTATTTCCTCGTCTGCCAGTTGCCAAGTCTCGCCCATATTTGAACTCTTCACGAAATACAGGTTGGTACGTCGATCTACGTTTCCTCCGGGATGCATATTGAATGCTGTGATTACCCGCCCGTCCTTCTCGTTGCTCACCTGGTAATGGCCGCCCATTCCTGCGAGTTTTCGGTCCTCGCTCCACTGTTCCCCGGCCTCGCTCACACTCCAATACAACTCCCTTCCGTCGCTGTACTTGGTAAACATTTTGACAAAACCCTTCCCCCGTACAT
>PUMZ01000094.1 GCA_003551565.1 Candidatus Brocadiaceae bacterium
CCTGGTTGCAAGCGAGGCAGGGGCTGAACCTGATCGTGCATGTCACATGCCAGTCTCCCGTAGAATCGGTCGCTCTTGCGGAGCATGCGGCAGATATCGGGGTGGACGCCATAGGCATGGCCGCACCTTCGTTTTACACGCCCGAATTGGAGGAACTGGTGGAATTCTGCAGGGAAGTTGCCGAACATGCGCCCGAACTGCCCTTCTATTACTATCATATACCCTCGAAAACCGGCACCGTTTTTTCCATGTTCGAATTTATTCAGCGGGCAGCGGCGAAAATAAAAAGTTTTGCCGGTATAAAATTTACCCACTATGATATTATGGACTATCAGCGCTGTCTGGAATACGCCGGCGGGCGTTACGATATACTGTTCGGCCGTGACGAATACCTTTTGGCCGGTCTCGCAGTCGGTGTTCAGGGTGCGATAGGCAGCACATACAACTACGCTGCCCCGCTGTATACGAGGATGATAACCGCTTTCAACGAAGGTGATCTGGAGACGGCCAGGCGATGTCAGACCCGGTCGCACGGACTGGTTCGACTGTTGATGGAAGCAGGCAATGACATAGCTTGCGGCAAAGCAATAATGAAACACCTGGGGGGAATCGATTGCGGGCCATGCCGACTGCCGTTGCCGCTTTTCTCGGAAGAGCAGGAACGCTGGCTGCGAAAAGAACTGCAAGATTGGAAACTATTAGCTGCACAGCATATCCGCGAGGAAGAGGGTGATGGGTAGAGCAGTAATAACGAATACACAGTCCGCGGTATGTGTTGTCACCCGATGTCATCAAAGGAGATTTAATTTATGAATTCGCATGACCGTGTGGTGGCAGCCTTAAATTTTACCGAATCAGACCGCATCCCGGTCGATTTCAGCGCCAGTGGCGATATGCTGGAAAGGCTTATGCGTGACTTGAAATGTGGAACCCACCGCGAGTTGCTGGAGCGGTTAGAAGTAGATATCGTAGATTTGAGAGGCGTTGTCGATCCCGTTTATTCCGGACCCGTTCCGGAAGAAAAACAGCTGCCGGGCGGTATCACGGAAAATTTCTGGGGATGGCGACAGAAAAAGATGCAGACTGCTACGGGAGATGAAGAACAGTACTGTGATTTTGTGCTCCAGGACTGCGATTCCGTAGAAGAACTGGCCGAACATACCTGGCCGAGCCCGGATTGGTTTGACTTCAACGGCTTCGCCGGCCGGCTGGCTGAATGGGCAGATTTGGCCCTTATGGCAAGTGGCGGCAGCATATGGCAGCATCCAAGCTTTCTGCGTGGACTCGACAGGTTGCTTATGGATATGGTGACGGCAGAGGATATGGCCGATTTTCTGTTTGATAAATTTACGGATTTTTACGTGGAATTCTTCGATCGAATGTTTACTTCCGCCAAAGGGCAGATAGATATATTGCGTATAGCGGATGATCTGGGCATGCAGGACCGCCTGCTCATCAGCCCGAAGCATTTTGACCGGTATATTGCGCCGAGGCTCAAACGCCTGACAGATATGGCGCATGCCCACGTGGTTAAGGTGATGTTTCATTCCTGTGGCGCCATAAAGCCCTTGATCAACCGTATAATCAACACCGGCGTTGACATCCTCGACCCGCTGCAGGTGACGGCAAAAGGGATGGAGCCGGATACACTCAAAAAAGAATACGGAGACAGGCTGTGTTTACACGGATCCATTGATACCCAGTACCTGCTGCCAAGAGAAAAGCCGGAAGAGGTGCGGAGAACTGCCGAAAAAATGATCCGCACCCTGGGCAAAGACGGAGGCTTTATACTTGCTCCGTGCCATGTACTCCAGACGGATGTCCCCACAGAGAATGTCCTGGCTTTATACCGGGATGCCGTGCGGTGATATAAACAGGGAAACAGCAAAATAGGAGAACTGAAAAATGGCCGAGGGAAGTATTAAGAAAATGCAAAATATTCTGAAACCGAGCGGAGATGTACCGGTCATGGGTATATCAGAGTTTCAGAACTGGTACCAGCATTATGACTATGATATTCCTGAGCTTGAGCTGCCGGTCGATGAACCGGAAAAGGCAATCACTGATTGTATCGATGTGCATTTAGAGACAGGAATGAACAACATCGTCTGGAGCTGCGGTCGCTCGGTTGTCGCCTATCATTCGGAACTGGAAAGGTCGACCCGCCAGGGCACGTATCCGATGAAACCTATTCTGGACCAGATATGCCCTCTTCGCACCGCACTTGATTATGCGCAAAAAAAAGATATGGCTATCCTTGGCCGATTGGCGATGAATCGGCATTATCGTCCCAATAGCAAACCAGGAGAAGCCTGGCACGGCAATTCCTCCCGCTTCGCCGGCGAGCATCCGGAATACCGAGAAAAAGGCAAGCTCAGCCGCGAGATTTCGCACCGTCTCTGCTACGCTATTGAGGAAGTAAAACAGGAACGAGTCGATATCTTGATGGAAATCCAGCGGCTCGGAGTTGGCGCCCTGGTTCTCGATTACTGTCGGCAGATGCCGGTGCTTCTCTACCACGACGCCCTGGTGGAACCGTACAAAGAAAAAACGGGCATCGATCCGCGCGAGATATATTCGACCAGACCGGAAGATTACGCTGACTGGTTCCAGTACCGGGCCGATGTACTGACCGGTTTTATGGAAAAACTGCGTCGGGAAGTGGCAGCGCAGGAAAGAGAACTCGGGCGGGATTGCCCGATCATCGTCCGGGTGCCGGACTGCGCCCCGTGGCTGATGATCGCTTACGGACTGGATATCGAGCGCTGGTGCCGTGATGATCTGGTCGACGGTCTGATGCTCAGCCCGTTTCCGCGCACTATCGAAGATGTGAAACTATACCCTGAGCGCCATATCGAAACCGCACACAAGTATAATAAATACGTAATCGGCGGCATTGGCTCACTCAATCTGATGCGGTCGAAAGGAAACGGTAATCAGCTGGAAAACACCGGCTTCTACCATGACAAACCGGTCTATGAAAAAGCGGCGCGCCAGTACCGGGCCGGGGCTGATGCCATGAGCATTTATCAGACCGAGACGCTGGCGCGACTCGACTACTTGAAGTCCTTCCTCGTTACGGCGGGAAATACGGGTAAAGTGATTGAAAACAGTGAAAAAATGTCTGATCCTGATCCGGAAGTTTTAATTCGTAACAACAGTTCGCCATGGTCGCTGGGGCTCGATTGGCATTCCTGTTGGTGTCATCCGAAAATGCGCCGGGGGGAGAGTCTGAGTACGATGATTGCAGGGAACAGCGCTTTGTAAAGTATCATTACACCATGAAAGTCACGAACTCAAAAACGTAAAAATAGAGGATGATGATGCAAAATACTGTTAAATATCCTTCTGAAAAAATCCCCGTCGTGAAGGAAGATTACGATGTAGTTGTATGCGGCGGTGGTATGGCAGGATGCGGTGCCGCGGTCCAGGCGGCCCGCAGCGGCGCTGAGGTTCTGCTTATCGAACGGCTCGAGATGCTCGGCGGACTCGGTTCGGCCGGCTGGGTCGGTAATTTCTGCGCGGCCGAAGGCGGTTTGGCCGGACAAGGACGTGTTTTTGATGATATCGTCAATGCACTGCGGGATTATCGCGCCATCGGTGAGGAGAACGGATGGATGGTTAAACGTGATAAAAAATTGAATCGTGTCAATCGGACCTTCGACCATCGTTATTTACCGCTCGTTTTGCAGGAAATGGCTCTTGAAGCCGGTGTCGATGTTCTTTACGCTTCTGATATCATTGGTGCCGAATGCAGCGGTAAGATGATCGAAAAGGTGGTTATCCACAATCGCTCGCTGACACAAAAAGTAGCTGCAAAAGTTTTTATCGATGCCACCGGGGACGGCATATTGTCGCGCCATGCGGGCGGAAGCGCATTGCCGGATGATCCAAACTTCCCCGGCGTCATTAAGCCGAGCAATATGATGGCCATGCGGAAAGCGGACAATACGCCCGAGCCGCCGGAAGACATGCGATGCAGCGACAGTATGGAGCCGAAATACAGTGTATGGCCCGATGCGGGCGATCAAAAGATGCTGAAAATGAAACTTTTCCACCGTAATCTTGATACCAGCACGGGAAAAGGCTACAGCGATGCTGTACGTACGATGCGGCAGGAAACCCCGGCCTTCGCCGAACACTTCCGTCAGCATCACGACGCCGATTACGTTTACAGTGGCTCCGCCCCCATGCTGGGACTCCGGGAGAGCGTCCGAATCGAAGGAGACTACGTTCTGACTGTGGATGATTGCCGTTCCGGATGCAGGTTTGAGGACGCCGTGGCCTACGGGACGTTCACAATTGATGCCAACGAAGTCTCTGAAATTCTACCTCCCTATCAAATTCCGATGCGCAGCCTTTTGGTAAAAAATGTTGAAAACTGTCTCGTGGCGGGGCGCTGTTTTTCGGCCGACCGGCTGGCGCTCTCCTCCGCACGTACAATGGCCACGTGCTGTCTGATGGGACAGGCGGCGGGAATGGCCGCTACTCTTGCGAGCGGGCCGGAAGTGAGGGGAGTGAAAGCGTCCCATGTGCGCAGAGAACTCATTAAAGCTTCAGACAATGACGAAGCGCTTGTTCAGCAAATGATGGTAAAATGCAAAGAATAACCCCAGCATTCAGGAGAAAAAACTTTTATGAATATGCAGCATCTTTTTGACAGCACAAATAAGCAGCGCGTCCCCAAAATTATTGTCGCCGCCGACGGCTCCATACTGGCGTTTAACCGATCCTGCGGATTAATCCGCCGCAGCGAGGACGGCGGGGAAAACTGGAGCGATCCGGCTCGGCTCGAGTCCGGCGGGGGTAACGTGATAGTCGACGACAACTCCGGCGATGTAATGATCGTTCGTCCTGCCGATGCCCGCCTCTGGCGCAGCCGGGATCATGGCCGGACCTGGGAGGAGGAATCGATCGAGGTGCGCCCGAACGCCATCGGCCACGGCACTGCCGCCGGTGCCCCCGTAGGCCTGAACTGTTCGGAGAGCGGTATTACATTGCAACATGGCGAATATGCGGAGCGACTGCTGATGCCCGGGCGTGTGCAGCCGCCCAGCGGCGACAACGCCCAGGAGTTCTGGGCCTACAACTACAATACCGCGATCTACAGCGATGACCATGGCAGTACCTGGCAGGTGGCCGAACCCGTGCAGAGCGGTACCGGTGAGGGGACCCTGGCGGAACTGTCGGACGGGCGCATCTATTACAACTCACGCTGTCACATGGCTGTGGATGCAAAACGCCTGATTGCCTGGAGCCACGACGGCGGACATCGCTGGGTCGACTGGCAGGCATGCGAAACGCTCAGGGAGGTCGGCGAGCCTTTTTATTTCAAATACGGCAGCAAGCCGAGCTATGGATGCAACGCCGGGCTGGTGCGGGTGCCGCCCGAAGCGACTAACGGCCAGGACGTGCTGCTTTACAGCGCACCCGACAATCCCGGCGGTACCCGCGTGCGCATGACCGTCTGGGCAAGTTTTGACCGCGCTAGAACCTGGTCGCTGAAACGGCTGATATACGGCGGGCCAAGCGCCTATTCTTCCCTGACCGCCGATCGACATGGCAATATCTATCTGCTGTTCGAGAGCGGCATGAGCGCCAATCCGAAATGCGATGTTGACCATAACCGCATTTTGCTGGCACGCTTCACGCTCGAATGGCTGCTCGAAAACACAGGACCAACACCATGATTTCATTACGCCCGGCGTCATGAAGTCATGAAGTCATGAAGTCAAAAAGAAAGGAAAACGATATGAAGCAGAAAACAATTAAGGACCCAGGCCGTGATGTTCCCGTATTGGGTGAATATGACGTGGTTGTCTGTGGCGGCGGGCCTGCCGGCTGCGCCGCGGCCATTGCCGCTGCCAGAAACGGCGTTCGCACACTGCTCGCTGAAAAATACGGATTTTTCGGCGGCGCCGCCGTCGCCCAGCTCGTGAATGTCGTGCTGAGCACCAACGGCGTTGACTTCCAGGGCATCTGGCACAAGTGGGCCGGTCGGCTGATGAAGGCTGGTTTTATGCCGCCGCTTATACGAACGCCCGCTGTATGCTGCTCCGCAGGCCAGTGGATACGCAGTTCCGCCGACCCCGAAGGTATAAAACTGGTGTGGGACCGCCTCGTGCACGAGTCTGGTGCCGACAGCCTTTTCCTGGCCCATGTCTGCGACGTATGCTTAAAAAATGATACCGTGACCGGTCTGGTTCTGCACACCCGCGCCGGTCTCGGGATAGTGCGCGCGGCCCGGGTCATTGACGCCACGGGGGATGCGGTCGTCTGCCATCAGGCCGGCGTGCCCTGGGACCGCGGGGTCACAGGCAAACCATGGGCACAAAAGGTCGCGCTGAACCGCCGGTTCGGAGGCATCCCCGCTCCGGGAACGGAGGCCGGAAAGGTGCCTGCCGAAGGCGGTAACGTAGGATACAGACCGGAGGAAAGAGGCTGGGTGCAAAAATGTAAAGTCGACCCGCTCGACCCGTTTCAGGTCTCTGAAACACTGCGGAACGCGCGGAGTGACATCTATCGGCAGGCCGAAGCGCTTCCGCCCGGACAGTATCTTCTCGATACGGCTAGCGAACTGGGCGTGCGCGCATCGCGGATCATTCAGGGGATCGACCGGGTGAGCGATGATGATGCCTGGAACCTGCGCAAACGTAAGGATGCCGTCGCGCGTTCTTCGTGGGAAATCGACATCCACCCGCCTGATGATGACCCGGCACCGGAGCGTACGCTGAAGGGGGGCGGGGAGGAATATGCAGAGTTCTCCGAAAATCTCGCCGCCGGCGAATGGTTCGATATACCCTTCGGCGCGCTGGTCGCTTCCGGGGTGGACAATTTGCTTGTGGCGGGATGCTGTATCTCGGCAGGCTATCGAGCCCAGGGCTCGCTGCGTATCCAGCAGACCTGCATGAGCACCGGCCAGGCCGCCGGAACGGCCGCCGCACTGAGCTTGAAGAACGGCGAAACACCCCGTGAACTGGCACCTGAGAAGGTCGTCACGCAACTGGAGAAAGACCGGGACATCGAGCCGGTTTTCGACAATAATTGATTGCTGATTGACTGCATGACTGCATGACGCCGGGCATACGGCTTGACGCAATACCACGGCGTCGCGAAGTCATGGAGTCACGAAGTCAAAAAAATACAACTCAAAAAAGGAGAAATAGAAAATGAGCAAGATTTACAA
>PUMZ01000052.1 GCA_003551565.1 Candidatus Brocadiaceae bacterium
CTGATCGTAGGCTATGTTGGGGTGGGGGCCTCGGTGAGTTCGGCAGCCCCCATGGCGTTCGGGATACTTGCCGGTGCGGTCACCTTTGCCGCGCTGGGCGTGCTGCTTTCGGCGCCAGCGACAAAAGCCCCGTCACAGATCATGATGCTGTCGAATTTGGTACGGCTGCCGCTCATTTTTGTCAGCGGCGTGTTCATGCCGATTGTACAGATGCCGATCTGGGGCCGGATGCTTGCTCCGATATCTCCGCTGTCCTATTGTGTTGATCTGATTCGGGCCGGATATGGTGAAGAGACCTATTTCCCGTTCTGGCTGAATATTGCTGCGGTCATAGGATTTGCCGTGGCTTTCTTTGCTCTCGCCTTATTTTTTCATACTCGCGGTCGGCGCAAAGCGGTGGAGTGAAATTAAAGCAATTATTGGAGCTAAGGCATGCTTGAAAAGATATTTCCCTATCTCGCTCAGCAGATCGTCGAAGACTATAAAATCACCGAAGGCATCTGTCTCGATATCGGATCGGGTTCTGGGAATTGGGGACTTGAGATTGCCGATATCACGGATATGGTCGTTTACCTGGTTGACATCGACGGCGATGCTCTGGCGAAAGGAGTTCAAAAAGCTGAACAGCGAGGAATTGAGGGTCAGATAAAGACAATTGAAACCGACGTTCACGATATGGATATCCCCGACAGCTTTGCCGACCTGATTGTCTGCCGCGGTTCTGTCTGGTTCTGGTGCGACAGGCCCCAGGGGCTGCGTGAGATTTACCGTGTGCTTAATAAAGGAGGCGTGGCGATGGTTGGCGGCGGATTGGGCAGAAAGCTGCCGGAGAAATACCGCTGTCCGCTCGTTAAAGAACGCCAAAAACGAAAAAAAGACCCCGATTGGATGTATATACGGTCAAAAGAGTACTTCCAAAAAATACTTGCTGAAGCGGGGATAAAATCATATCGACTCCTTTTTGACGAGCCGGTTGGACGGTGGGCGGAGATTCGCAAGTGAACGCTTTATAAGCAGGACACCGGGAAAATGAAAAAGAAATCCGGAAACAAAAAAGGCCGGAATCAAAAGGGAAAACCGCAGAAACCGATGCTGCCGACGGTGAAAAGGCTGTGCCGGTATATCGGTGCGCACCGCCGACAGGTCATTGCGACCGCTTTGATTGTTCTTGTGTCAACAGCTGCCGGACTCGTCCCGCCCTGGTTTATCCGCTATGGTATCGACAGCCATATCCTTGAAGGCAGGGCCGATATGTTGTGGCTCATCGGTTTGGCTATGGTGGGTATCATACTGGTGAAAGGGCTTTTCGATTTTCTCAAAAGATACTTTTCCGAGGTGGTTGCGCAAAATGTCATCCATGACCTTCGCACGGCGCTTTACCGTCACCTTAACACATTATCGTTTTCTTTCTACGACGCGTCCCGCACGGGTGATCTCATGTCGAGGGTTACGGCCGATGCCGACGACCTGCACGGTTTTTTGTCCACGGCAAGTATTTTCATCTCTTCGAATGTGTTAACCATAACCGGTATTTTTATTGTCATGCTGCTGTGGGAGGTGCGGCTCGCTTTTCTTTATCTGATGATGCTGCCGCTGATGGCGTTCGGGATGTATAAGTACGCCACCAGAGTCAGACCGATGTTCGGCAAGGTCCGGAGAAAATTCGCCGGGCTGACAGAAACGGTTCAGGAGGACCTGAGAGGTATCGAGGTCACAAAACTTTTCGGGCAGGAGGAGCGCGAGTTCCGCGTATTCCAGCGCAAAAACCGCGAATACGTCAACGCCAACCTCGCATCCGCTAAAATCTCCGCGTTCTGGATGCCCTATGCTAACTTCCTCATGGGCCTGGGCACAGCACTCGTCGTGTGGTACGGCGGGCGCCTGGTCATCCATGATGTCATCTCACTCGGCGTGCTGGCCGGTTTTACCGGTTATATTGCCCTGTTGCTGCGGCCGGTGCGGCAGACCGGTATGATGATAAGCCGGGCCGGCCGCGCAATTGCTGCCGGAGAACGGATCTTTGAGGTTGTTGATACGCAGCCGGAAGTGCGGGATGCTCCCGACGCTTATCCGCTGCCGGCCGTAAAAGGTGATGTTTGCTATGAGGACGTGACCTTCTCCTACGCCGACGGCAGCGAAGTGCTTAAAAATGTCTCCCTGAAAGCGGCGCCCGGGGAAACCATAGCGATTGTGGGACCGACAGGTTCGGGCAAGAGCACGCTTCTGCACCTTCTGCCGCGGTTCTATGACCCGCAAAAAGGACGTATCCTTATCGACGGGCATGATATAAGCTCCGTGACGCTTGAGAGCCTGAGAAACCAGATCGGCATAGTGCTCCAGGACACGTTTCTCTTCGGCGCGTCCCTGCGCGAAAACATCTCCTACGGACGGCCGGATGCGGAAATGGAAGACATTATCGAGTGTGCGCGCATCGCACAGATTCACGATTTCGTCGAATCACTCCCGCTCGGATACGAAACGCCCGTGGGGGAACGCGGGGTGACGCTCTCGGGCGGGCAGAAACAACGGCTCGCTATGGCGCGAGTTCTGCTCACCAAACCCCGGCTGCTGATACTGGACGAACCTACCTCCAGCGTGGATACCGAAACGGAAACGAAGATGCAGCAGGCGCTCGAAGCGGTGATACGGGACAGAACAACTTTTGTTATCGCGCACCGTTTGTGGACGGTTCAAAATGCCGACAGGATCATGGTCCTTCGGGGCGGGCGGATCGTTGAGCAGGGCACACACGAAGAACTGCTTGCGATCGATGGTGGTTTCTACAGGGACGTGAACTAATCCGCATATTTCATAAACCAAAAAAAATTAACATAATAACCGCGGAGCACGCTGAGGACGCAGAGAAAGACGAAAATTTTTTCAAGAAGGCAGTACTCCTAAAAGAAGCCGTTCTCTGCGTCCTCTGCGATCTCTGCGGTGAAAAAACGTTATCCTTATTTATGCAACTAAGAACCGGTGCAATCTCGAAAGGAGCATATCTGATATGAGAGGCGGATTCGGGAGAAGGATGAGTTCGGGCTCAGACGAGAGATTCGACCTGCGAAGTCTCGACAGACAGGCTCTGGAAATGTTATGGCGGTACGTGAAAAAGCATATGGGCCGGTTCATCCTCGCCACCTCAGCTATGCTGATCGTCACCGTCACTATCCTGCTCGGTCCGTATTTCGTCAAGATTGCTATCGACGATTTTATTATGGAACGCAACCTGGCGGGTCTGAACTGGCTCCTTCTGCTCATGGGCGCGTCGTATGGATTGTTCTGGTTTTCTTCTTACTGGCAGAGCTACCTTTCAAGCTATATCGGACAACATATCGTGGGCGATATTCGGGAAGACCTTTATGCGCATGTTCAGCGCCAGCCGGTGAGCTTCTTCCACCAGCGCAAGACCGGCGACGTCATGGCACGGATTACCCATGATGTCAATGCACTCGCCGAGCTCGTATCGGGCGGGTTCGTGCATCTTCTTAACGATCTCTTTACACTGATCGGGATCGTTGCCATCATGCTGTTGATGAACGTGCAGCTCGCATTGGTCAGTTTCATAACGATCCCGTTCATACTGCTGACCGTATCATTTCTGGGCAAGCGGATGCGCACGGCTTACAGAGATGTGCGGGAGAAACTGGCGGCGCTCAACGCCGATGTCGAGCAGAACATAACCGGCATCCGGCTTGTCCAGGCGCTCAACCGCGAGGCGGTCAATACGGGGAAATTCAGTCGCCTGAGCTGGGAGAACCTGAAAGCCAATTTCAGGGCCGTGTCGCTGTTTGCCTTGCTTTTTCCCACGATGGAGCTGAGCCGTGTGGTGGGCGAAGGGCTGGTGCTGTGGTATGGCGGGATCGGGGTTGTTGAAGGGGCGGTTTCGTTGGGCGTGGTCATGGCCTTTTTCGGTTATGTGCGGCGGCTCTTTGCACCGCTGGCCGACCTCAGCCAGGTCTACAACACTTTCCAGGAGGCCGGCGCCGGTCTTGACAGGATCAACGAATACATGGCTGTTGAACCGCAAGTGCAGGCTGCGGACGGGCAGGGGAAAGCGATTGAAAAAGAGGATATCAGGGGACGGCTGACACTCGAAAACATTCAATTTTCCTACGATGCAACGCCGGTCATCCACGACTTCTGCCTGGACATTCCGCCGGGCGAGATATTTGCGCTGGTCGGTGCGACCGGGGCCGGCAAGACCACGCTTGTCAACCTGCTCACGCGCCTTTATGATGTCGATAGCGGGCGAATAATGATTGACGGCGCCGACATCCGGAATATGCCGAACCCGGTGCTCAGGAATACGATCGGCGTCGTGCCGCAGGATGTTTTTTTGTTCGACACCACCGTCCGCGAAAACATACGTTACGGTCGCCCCGGGGCGGACGACGCCGAGGTGGAGGCTGCGGCCGGGCAGCTGTCCGCGCATGAATTTATATCCGGTTTGCCCGAGGGTTATAATACTGAAGTGGGAGAGGCCGGCGTGCGTCTTTCCGGGGGCCAAAAACAGCTCATTTCGCTGGCAAGGGCCATGCTGGTGGACCCGCGAATCCTGATCCTGGATGAGGCCACCTCAAGCGTGGACGCTTATACCGAGGTGTTGATTCGCAGAGCGATGGAGAAATTACTGGCTGGCAGGACGGTTCTGATGATTGCCCACCGGTTTGCAACGCTGCAACTGTCCACCAGGGCCGGAGTGCTCCACAATGGCAAGCTGCTTGAAACGGGCTCACACGAGGATCTCATGGAAAACAGCGCGCACTACAGGATGCTTTTTGAAAAGCAGGGCAATGATTGATGGACAATGAAGACGATAAGAAGTTCCGATTCAACCTGCGGGAATGGGCGGGGGCCATCGGCGATTACGGAACACTGATCCCGATCGTATTCGGTGTTGTGGCCGTAACGGATATGCAGCTCGGGCCGATACTCTTTTTTTTCGGGCTGTCCTATATCGCCGCGGGTCTTTATTATAAACTTCCCATGCCGGTGGAGCCGATGAAAGCCATAGGGGCCGTCGCCATTGCCGGCAACCTCCATGCGATGGAGGTGGCCGGGGCGGGGATATTGACCGGTGTCATCCTCATCGTTGTCGGCCTGACGGGCACGATGAAAATGATCAAGAACGCCGTGCCGGAATCGATCATCCGGGGCATCCAGCTGGGTCTGGCGCTGGCGCTGCTGGCGGTGGCGTGGGATTTTGTCGCACAGGATGCCGCCGTCGGACTGACAGCGATTGCCATCATCCTCGCGTTCACATTCCTGCCGGTTCCCGACGTTTCATCGCTTGTGGTTTTCGCCATAGGTCTGGTCATCGGGATTGTCAGCAGGGGGGTGCCGGCTATTGCCTTTCTTTCCTGGCCCGGCCTGGCTGTCCCGTCATTGAGCGATTTTACCGGGGGATTTCTGGTCGGGACAGTGCCACAGATCCCGCTGACGCTCGCCAATTCCGTGCTGGCCACCTCGCTGTTGATCACCGATCTTTTCGGCAGGAGGGTTCCGGAAGACAAAATAGTCACGACCGTCGGGGTGATGTCGCTGGCAGCGTCCCCGTTCGGCGGATTCCCGATGTGCCATGGCGCCGGGGGGCTGGCCGCACAGTACCGTTTCGGGGCACGTACCGGCGGCTCGAACATCATTTCGGGGGTGATATTGCTGCTGATTGCGTTCTTTTTCGCCTCGCCGGAGTCGGCGCAGCTTGTCCCGTATGGCATTCTGGGGGCTTTGCTGTTTTTCACTTCCCTGCAACTTCTGAGGAGTTCTGTTCAAACCGACAATAAACTTTTTACTTTCCTGACGGGGCTGATCGCGTTTCTTGTCAATATAGCGGCAGGTTTTTTGATCATGCTGATCGTGTTTTGGGTGAAGAGAATGGTTTTTAATCACCGAGAGGATTGAATATGGAGACCATAACTTACAGGCCGATAGGTCAGATACGGACACCGCACACGGAGCCCAAAGGCACCCCCATCCAGCCGCCCGCGGCGGAGGGAATTGAGGGCAAAGTCGAGATTTTTGATGAATATGTGGAAGGGCTGAAAGACCTGGACGGGTTTTCGCATATCATCCTGCTCTACCATTTCCACCTGATGAAAAAGACGACGCTGAGGGCCACTCCGTTCATGGAGGACCGGGAGCACGGTATATTTGCCATTAGGGCGCCCAGCCGCCCCAACCCGATCGGCCTGTCGATCGTCAGGCTCATGGGAATAGAAAAGAATATGCTGCACATAAAAGATGTGGACATCGTTGACGGCACCCCGCTTCTGGACATCAAGCCCTATATCCCCGGCTTTGACAGGCGCGAAGATGTGCGGTTCGGCTGGCTGGAGAGCCATATCGACAAGCTGCCGGATAAGAAAGACGACGGGCGGTTCGTGAAGTGAGCAAAGCGGGCAATCAGCCCGCATATTTCTTAAACGAAAACAAAATAAAGGATGTTAAAACGGTATGATAAGCAGCTTTCTTCAGGGTTTCTGGTTCTGCAGTGTGTATCGGGCCCGGACAAACGGCGGTTGACCTGCCTGTTGCAGGCACGCCCTGCCGGCGCGTTCTCCGGACCTGAGCGAAAGTGTTTCCTCTGGCCTCTTTTGTAGTGAGCCCCGGCAGGGGCGGCGACATGCATAGCCCGCGGTGAACGGAGTGAGCCGCGGGGAACCGTATTGCTTATCCATGCCCAGCCCCGGAGGGGCGTGACAACCTTCGCTTTTCGGATTTTGTTTCGCCACTTGCGGGGGCTGTTTTTTTGTGCTCTTCCCGTTTTTCCGGGCTCCCTGTCTGCGCCTGCCTGTCGCTTCCGCGACGCAGACAGGTTGTTGAAATCGGCCCTTTGGGCCTGCGCACAGGCGAACGGCGTTTGCTTTCTGCCACATCCGCACACGGAGAACACGTGAAATAACCGGCCGGCCGTATCCGCTGTAACGTGTCCGTATGTTGCATCGCCGACCTGCACAGCCGGCGCCAGTGTGCAGCAGCCCAGGCATGCGGCTTTCTCAACGGTAAAAATCTTTCCCGCATCGGTATCGTCATCATCGCCGATGCCGAGATGTGTCCTGAATCCATCATAAACCTGTTCGGCGCCTTTGACATGGCAAGCC
>PUMZ01000340.1 GCA_003551565.1 Candidatus Brocadiaceae bacterium
CCCCCCTGGATTGGGAAGTTTTCCTTGCCCTCGACCTCCTCCGGCAGGTGATCGTAACTCCACCAATCCGGATCCGGCCATGCATAATGGTCCTGAATTTCCTCCACGCTCTCCGATCCGGCGAGGGGATGGTACACGCACTCGTTGTAACGTCCGGTCGTGTAGTCAACCTGCTCATACCGGCAGCCGAAGACATCCTCATTTCCGGGCAAAACAGGCCCCCTGTAGCGGCCGCCCACGCTAACGATCGGGTCGATGTGGAGCCGTTCCTTCGCCTCCGCCAGGCTCTTCACATCCAGGTAGTCCAGAAGCTTACGTGTCGCTTCGCCGGTCGCCCAATAATCAGTGGGCACGCGGTCGGGGGGATGCCCTTCCAGAACAGCGATCCAGCGTTCCCTCGGCGTCATCGTGTCTTTTTTCATGGGAATTCACCTTCGTTTTGTCGAGTTCCGTCTTGTAAAAAATGATATTCTTTCATTGCCTTCCCGGGAAAAGCCAATTGATTCCATCATATTATGACCGATGATCCGTGGACGATGCAAACAGGCGCCCCTGTCAGCCTGATCCGTCCGGCTGCGGCGGGGAGCCGGGAACCATCCCGCTAATTGGGGTTGCTCATGTCCGGAAACTGTGTTACCCTGCAAGTAAGACAGAGGGCGGGCGCCCGCCGGCAAATGCGATAACAGGAGGCCAGTTTGGCAGAAAATCAACGCAAAACCATGTATATCGGCACTTCCGGCTATCAGTATAATCATTGGAAGGGAGTGTTTTATCCCGACGACATGCCCGAAGAGAAATGGTTCCAGTACTACATCCGGCACTTTGATACGGTGGAGATCAACAATACGTTTTACAACCTCCCTTCGAAAAACACATTCAGAAGGTGGAGAGGGGCAGCTCCTGCCGGTTTTACATATGTTGTGAAATACAGCCGTTACGGCTCGCACCTGAAAAAACTCAAGGATCCCCATGCTCATGCCAGCCGATTTATGGACAGGGCTTCATGTCTGGGGGAAACGCTGGGAGCGATACTTGTCCAGCTGCCGCCGAAATGGAAGAGAAATACTGAGCGCCTTGACGAATTTCTGAATGCAGCGCCGGCAGATGTCCGGTGGGTTGTCGAATTTCGGGATGAGAGCTGGCTGTGCGATGAAGTTTACAGGGCACTTCGCGACCACAATGCCACGCTTTGTATCCACGATATGATCCCGGATCATGCGCATGAGGTCACTTCCGACCTGGTTTACCTGCGTTTTCACGGTAAAGGCTACGGGGGGAGCTATACTGAAGAACAGCTTCAGGAGGCGGCCGCACGCATAATGAAGCATGTTGAGCAGGACCGCAGCGTGTTTGCGTATTTTAACAATGACGCGGAGGGCTGGGCTGTGCGGAACGCTCTCCGGCTCAAGGAGCTTTGCAAGTGAATCTTTGAGACTTTTTTTCTGTGGGACCTGACGCGGCCCGTACCGCCACAGGAGAATGATCAAGCCCGCAGCTTTTTTGCAACGACGTGTAAAATGGTCTGAAAATCAACGAGGAAAGATATCATGCCCGAACTGCCGGACGTAGCAGGTTTCAAAGCATTTTTTGACCGCCATGCCCTCCAACAGCTTATATTAGATGTTCTTATCCACAAGTCGAGAATCCTCCAGGGGGTTGCCCCCCGCGAATTTGCTGGCCGATTGAAGAACCAGGAGTTTACCTCCTCCCTCCGCCATGGCAAATTGCTGTTTGCCGCAACGCAGGAGAAAAGACTGTGGGTCTTGATCCACTTCGGTATGAGCGGTTATCTTTCCGTTTGCGAGACCGTCCACCAGCAGCCGAAAGACGCTGCCATTGTTTTTGTTTTGGAGGAGAAGAAATGCCTGGCCTATGCCAGTCAACGCCTGCTCGGGAAAGTGAGCTGCATCAAGGATCCGCAAAAATATCTGTCCGAGGAAGGGCTTGGGCCGGATGCACTGGAGCGGGAACTGACGGCTGAAAGGATTGCTGAGATACTGTCGGAACGTCGGGGCATGCTGAAATCGGCTTTGATGAACCAGGGGATCATTGCCGGTGTGGGCAATGAATGGTCCGATGAGATCTTGTTCCAGTGCGGCTTGCATCCGCGGGTCAAGGTCGGCGATCTGAATCGTGAGCAATTGCTGAATGTCGGGCGTACACTCCGGCGCGTTTTGCAAATCGGCGTGGAGGCCAATTGCCAGGGCCGGTCGCTGCCACATCGATTTCTTGGCCGGCACCGCCACGAGGATAACGCCTGCCCCCACTGCAACAACAATCTCGCAAGTGTGAAGGCGGCCGGACGCACCAGTTACTATTGTCCTCATTGCATCTGACCTGCAGGTGCACATCGTTCGTTAAAAGATAAAATCGGACATCGGGAAATTCTCATCGGGCAACGTGAAATGGCCCGGTTGCTCGTATCCGGTATCCACTGTGCGCGCCTCTATATCCTCCGCGCGCCCCATGGCCAGGTAGTCCAGGGCAAACTTTTTCTTGATTTCGGGCAGCGGGTCCGCTACGCGCCAGACCGCATCTGTGAAGGCGATCCAGCCGCCCGGACGGGCCATATCGGCGACCGTCGCCTGAACCCGTAGTGAATGCGCATGCTGATCCAGCGTCGTCCGGAGCCGTTCGATGAATGGCGCATGGCTGTCGGGGGCAATGATCGGGCCAAAGATGAGTTCGGCGAGATGGAGCGTCTGAGCTCCGCTACCGCAGCCAAGGTTCAAAAATGGCCGGTGCGGGCGGAAGACCCCCGCAGCGTCTGAAGGCCTCTGCGGTGCAGGCCCGGTTGCCCGGACCCTGCCGGGGCCGTTCCCCGTAGACCTCAAAGAATAGCTCCCAGAAACGTGGGGCAGACTGTTTCAGTGCGTTTTTTATCTCCCGGCGGATATGGCTCCCACCTCCTCCGAAGCGCCGGTAGGGGCGAAAACGAGAGAGAATTCAACCGTTTCGTTTGGATGCCCCGTTATTCGGGGCGGCGGGTGGCTGTCACGGCAACTCTCAAGCCGTTGCCCCGCCCGCGGTGGTCGGGATCGATCCGGCGCCTCCGTGCCGACCGGCAGTTCCCCGCCGCAGCAAACCATGCGCCGCCACGCAAAACACGATATACTCCCTCTTCACCGCCTTTTGGATCGACAACGGGTCCCGGGCAATATTGCTCGTACCAGTCCGAACACCATTCCCATACGTTGCCATGCATATCATACAGTCCCCATGCGTTAGGGGTCTTAAGGGCGACAGGGTGGGTCATGCCCAGGCTGTTGCCCGAATACCACCCGTAACGAGAACATAGCAAAACCTCCCGGTTCAAGGACCAGAATTGAGAAGCGCTATCCACTTTTTTTGAAAACGGATAGCTGGAAACGTCGCGTTTCCGCCAATAACTGCACCGGCCGCGGGCTCACATCCGACCATCGCATTTTAAATCGTGCCGTTGATCAACCTGTTTTAACGTATGGAGACCCGGTCGCCCGGCCCCAGTTCCGGCGGAGGCCGCAGTATCACCCGGTGGCCGTCCTCCAGGCCGGAGATCACTTCAACTTTGTCGTCACCGGCCAACCCGGTTTCCACGTTCCTGATGCGCGCACGGCCGTTCTTTACCAGGAAGACGGCCGGCCCATCGGCCGTCATGAAAACAGCCGCCGACGGGACATAAAGGGTGTCCTCCCGTTCTTCAATAATGATCCTCACGTCAAGGTCGGCGCCCGGCGGCAAGTTGACCCGGGTATTATCAAAATCGATAACCGTGCGGAACCGCTGCTGCTCGATGCCGAGCGCGCTGATCACGGTAAAACCATGCGGGTATATCCGGCGCACCATACCGGTCAGATTCCTTTCCCCGAGGATATCCCCTTCAATAACGACCGCCTGTCCCGGTTCAATAAGCAGTATGTCCGCTGACAGGATATCGGCGATAATCTCTATCGTATCCATATCTCCCACCCTGAGCAACGCCGTTCCCGGTTGTACATAAGATTCGCTGTCGAGGTGCTTTTCGGTTACAATCCAGCAGACAGGCGATTCAACCCGTGTCTTACCCGCCTTATACCGCAGGGTTTTCAGCTCGGAGCGTATTTGTTCTATTCCGGCTTCGTAGACTTTTTCCAGATGCGCGATGTCTCCGAGGGATTCCTCCATGGCTTCGAGTTCCAGGGCGGCGATACGCGCTTCGATCCCTGCCACATTGGTGAAGTGTTGCTGCGCCTCCAGATTATTGCGTGCGAGTGCAAAACGCAATTTCGCGCGGTCATACTGTTCGTCGGACGCCACGTTTTTCTCGTGCAGTCCGCTGACGCGCCTGTATTGCCGGCTCTGGTATTCGCGCTCTTCCGCGGCTTTTTTTTCCTGAAGTCTGGCGGCCTTTCCCGATTCTTCGGCAGCCCGCACGGCTTCCTCCGCAGCTTTCAGTTCGGATTCTTTCGGGACTTTCACAGGCAGTCCCTGAATCCGCGCTTCAAGTTCCCTGACTTTCGCTTCCGCCCCGGCGATGGCGTGCATGATTTCATCGTCTTCAATCGTTGTGACGACCTGCCCGGCCTTGACAGCGTCGCCCACTTCCAGCTCGATCCGTCGCAGCGTACCTCCGAGCGGGGCGTAAATTGTGCGAATGACATCCAGCCTCGTCTCCGTCTCATCTTCAAAAACATACTCTCTCACGTGGCCGCGCTGGACCACGGCCGTGGTCACTTCGGTGCGTGTCAGCGCCGGAAAGAGGAAGACGACCGCGATCAGCAGCGCTATGAGGAGGGGATAGAGGACTTTTTTCTGCAATATCTGTTCTTTTTTCATTGTGTCATTCTCTGGTTCCAAGAGCTTTAAGGATATTGGTTTTTGCCG
This sequence comes from Candidatus Brocadiaceae bacterium, assembly GCA_003551565.1. Taxonomy (GTDB): domain Bacteria; phylum Planctomycetota; class Brocadiia; order SM23-32; family SM23-32; genus PUMZ01. Next base: position 4,843 of record PUMZ01000340.1, read on the forward strand.
CTTTTTGCAAGCAAATCATCCTGGCGATAAGCAGGAATACCAAAAGTATGGCCGCCACCTGCACGTTGGAATAAAAGTCGATATCGGTGGGGACGCGGAAGACTTCGGAATCGAACGCATAAGACATCCAGTGCGGTATCAGCCGGCTGAGCGGCAATCCGATGATCAGCCCTGTTATCCCCATTGGCAGTATCTCGGCGGTCACCATGCCCGATGCCTCCTGCGGCGTCCAGCCAAGAGCCAGCAGCGACGCTATTTCGCGTTCCCTTTCGGAAATATTGATCGCTGAAGTGCTGTAAATGACAGCAAAGGATATGATGGCGGCCATCAGGGTCAGCAACCCCGACATTATTATAATCCATTCGGAAAGCATTTCGTCGAAAGATTGCATCAGCCTGTCGGTGGATATCGCGTTGATCACCCCGGGGCGGTCTTTCAAAATTTCAATAAGCGTCGGAATGTCATGCTCTTGCACCGACAGCAGGGCGCCATTGACCATGTCGCCTTCTCCCACCAACCGCGCCAGGTAGCGCCGGTCGGCATAGGCGGTCAATCCGAAATATTCCTTCGTGCGGGCGGCGATATGCGATCTGCTCACCGGCTTGTCCTTGATAAAGGCCTCAAGTTCCACCTGATCCCCTACGGTTAATCCGAATTTGTCCATCAGGAAAGAAGGCATAATGATGCCTTCTTCCGGGACCGGCACCCTGCGTCCGTCGTCATCATACACGTTGTACATCTTGCTCTGCGGCGCCAGACCCATGACAGCAAGGTCTTCGCTCTTCCAGTCCTTGCGCAGCTCGAAGCCGATATTGAGTATCCCTTCGGCATGGCGCACTCCCGGCATCTTCGAGAGTTCGGTGACCGCCTGCGGAGTTTTTTCGCGCCGGAACTCAACATTCAGGTCGGAATTATCGACCATCCCGAACTGAAACATTATCATTTTCTCCATCCAGGTCCCCGCCCACATGCCGACCGTAAGCAGCATGACGGATACTATGACGCCGAGCAGAGAGAGCAATGAACGCGTTTTGGCGCGCAGGCACGTGCGAACCGTGGTGCGCGAGACCAAACCGAGACGGTCCCAGAGCCACGCTATGCGTTCAAGAAAAACACCGTGTGCAGCGGGGGGTGGTTTCGGTTTCATCGCAAGCGCAGGCTGAATATTGACCACCTTCATGACGGTAAAGGTCACCCCGGCCAGGCAGGCGCCGGCAACAAGAACGACCGAAAAGAGTGCCAGATGCGGATAAAAACGGTTCACGAGCTCGGGAAACCGGTAGAACTCTGCAAATATGATCAGCATGCGCCCCGTAATAATATACCCCATCGCCGTGCCGATCAGCGTGCCGATGACTGCAAGAATGGCGCCGAAACCGAGGTAGTGGGCGGCCACCGCCCCTTTGCTGTAACCGATCGCTATCAAAGTTCCTATCTGTGCCCGTTGCTGTTCGGTTATACGTGCCAGCAGGATGTGCAAAATCAAAGCCGCAATGATGAGAAACGCCAGCGGAACGGTCAGTGCCAGACCCCGTATCGATTTCAGCTCCTCGCTCAGTATATAATGTGAAATCTGATCCTCGCGCGTGTAGCACAGATGCATGCCGTAGCGGTCCAGGCGGTCCTCGATCCGATCAGCCACCGCTTCCGGGTCGGCTTCCGGTGAAAGAACGACGGAGAGGTCGTTGAAGGCGCCCGACATGTCGAATGCGCGTTCGGCAAAGGTCCTCCGCACGTACACAAGCCCGAAATTGCGGTTATCCGGGAGGAACTGCTCGGCGGACCGGACCAGATAAACATACTCGGGGCTGTAGGCTGTCCCGACAACCGTCAGGCGCTCACGCGTTCCATCAAGAGTCGCCTCAAACGTATCGCCGATATCAAGGTCGTTCTCTTCGCTGAAACGCTGGTTGATGATTGCCTCGCGTTCATGCGCGCCGGGGAAATACGAGCCGCGCACAATGTGGATGTTGCTGATAACATCCGTTCTTTGCGCCGGCATGGAGATGATGCGTCCGACCACCGAATGCGGATTGCCCTCGACGTCGAGCGGTACATCCTCCACAATCCGGCCCCTGACGTCGATCACCCCCTCAATCTCTGCCACACGTCTGAGCGCCGTTTCGGGCGCGCGCTCGAGGCGGGCGAAGACATCGGCGAAGCGGTAGCGACGATAGAAAACCTCTTTCGAATACTGGAGGTTCAATAGGAGCGAATACATCC
>PUMZ01000372.1 GCA_003551565.1 Candidatus Brocadiaceae bacterium
CCAAAAATCGCCCGCAAGGCCTTTCCCAAGGGCTAAAACATGCGTATCGTTTTGTTGTCCAGCACCATATCGTGGTCCGACCCCTATGTAGGGTCCTGTCATCTCACCCCTTGTCTAAAAGCAAAAGCAGGGGCTACCCAATCTCGCCCCGCTGGGCGAAATCTGAGACTTTGCCCCGAACGGGGCAAAGTTTGGTAGCCTCGGGTTTCAACCCGAGGTTATGAATTCAAACATAGTGTGCGCCCTGCAAGGGCGCTGTTGAGCATCAGTCCCAGATGAAGCGCGTGTCATAATCGACATTATGTGACAGAGGATATTTGTATACGTTCCAGCCATGTGAGTCCTCCGGTAATTTTGTTAACCGCGCCCTCTCCGGGGCGCCTTGATTGTTGTTATTCCGCTTCCCCGGGTTGAAAACCCGGGGCTACCAAACCCAGCCCTTTTCAGGGCTTTGCCGATCATACTCCATTTTTCTTCAATCGCGTCAGTACATATCATTTTGCGTCTCTGACGGGAAACCTATTCCGCATGGCACGAATATTCAGATACGGTGAAATCCGGCAGCTGATTGACGGCTTCTTCTTTCGTATCCAGCGCAACCAGCGCATAGACCTGCATGGTCAGCTCCATTGTGCTGTGCCCTTCGACCTGCAAGTTCTTCCGTCTCTTTTCTGCTCCCGCCTTTCGACTGTGGCCATGGCGCATTCCCCTTGCTAAATTGCAGTGCCCTTTATAGTGACCACTTTTTGCGCATTCAGGGCCACTTTACGCCGTACGGCGCAACAGTGCAAGGGAAAAGGAAAAGCCCTCTCAGGCGCGTTTGGTGGCCTGAGAGGGCTTTGTGTGCTGGTGAGGGCGGTGGGGATCGAACCCACGACCTACGGATTAAAAGTCCGTTGCTCTGCCTAACTGAGCTACACCCCCGCGTAACGGTTGACCGTCACAAATAACCGCTTCAGAGCGGAACACGAGCCAGTATAAGGGAAAATGCTTTCTCTGTCCAGTTGATGCGGCCGGAACACATTATCTGTATTCCATCATGATATCCTCGTCCCATTGCATGTCCTCCGCACGGAGTTCGACATCATAATTTCTGTTGAACGTATTTATTCTTGGCTGGAAGGCGAGTGAAAACGTCTCATTGCGGCGCCGGTTAATGCTTTCGAGCCATTCGGCCTTGCCAAAAGCGATTACGCGCAGGGCCACCTCGTTCTGTTTTGCCAGGAACGACAGATGGTTGCAACGGGAGCCGACGACCTGAGGGTTGCCCGCTATTGTCAGGCCTCTGGCTGCAAAAAGCGGCTGCGGATTGCCTTCGCCGTACGGCTCAAGGCTGCCGAATTCTTCGACGACGGACTCCGAGAGGGCGCCCAATTCGACTTCGCCTTCAATCTCCAGTCCGGCAGCCGGCGGCTCCGGCCCCAACAGGTCCCCGGTCACCAGAGAAATGGTTTCCCGGAACCTGTCCATGTTCTCCACCGGCAGGGTCAACCCGGCGGCCCCTTTGTGCCCTCCAAACCGATGCAGCATATCGCTGCACTTGCTGACGGCATCGAACAGGTGCAGTCCCGGAACGCTGCGGGCGCTTCCACGGGCAATACCGTCCTCCTCGAAAAAGACGAACGCCGGACGTGCGAAATGTTCGGAGAGTTTTGACGCAACCAGCCCGACGACGCCCGGATGCCAGTCGGGGCTGGAAAGCACGATGCAGCTGCAACTTCCAATATCGTGGCTGGAAGCTGCCATATCAAGGGCTTCCTCGCTTATCGAGCGCTGAATGCTCTGTCGTTTGCGGTTGTGCCGTTCCAGCTCGGCGGCGATCCGCTTTGCCGTGGAAGGATCCCCGGTGACCAGCATCTCAATGGCCGCTCTTGCGTCCGCCATACGCCCGACGGCATTCAGCCGGGGGGCGATCTGGTACCCGATGTTGTAGGCGCCCAGCCGTTTCTTGCCGGCTATGCCGCAAACCTCCAGCAGCGCTTGCAGTCCGGGCAGCCTGGTCGAGGGCAGAAGCCGGAGGCCGTAATTGACATACGCCCTGTTTTCATCTTCCATGGGAACCAGGTCGGCAACGGTGCCGATGGCCACCAGGGGCAGCAGATCGACCATGGTATCTTTGAACACCGGTGCGACGGAGCCGTTTCGGCCGAACGCCTGCCCGAGAGCCCAGGCCAGTTTAAAAGCCACTCCGACTCCGCTGAGATTCCTGTATCCGAACCGGCAATCGGCAATCTGGGGGTTGAGCAGATGGGCGGCGCACGGGAGCTTGCCGCGTTGCTGATGGTGATCGGTGATTATGACCTCCAGCCCGAGTTCACCGGCATGTTGTATTTCTTTGTTGGCGCTTGTCCCGCAATCGACGGTGATCACGATATCGGTGCCGCGTTGTTTGATTTCATCCAGTGCGGAGACGTTCAGTCCGTATCCCTCATCGAACCGGTGGGGCACGTAAAAATCGACGGATGCGCCCGCGGCCTGGAGTGCCCTCACCATGAGGGCGCAGGCGCAGATACCGTCGGCATCGAAGTCACCGTAGACGGTGATATGTTTGCCGGCCCTGATGGATTCTTTAAGGAACCGGGCTGCGGCCCTGACCCCCCCGTCTTTGCCCGGATCGGTTAACTGGTGGAGCGAGGGATTAAGGAATGCACGCGCCTTCTCCGGTTCGACGAGCCCCCTGTTGATCAGCAACCGCGCTGTGATCGGCGAAATGCTCAGGGACTGCGCAAGGGAATCCGCTGTTTCGGGGTCGTTGCGTGCGACAATCCATTTCTTGCTATCTTGCATCGTATCCGTGAGTAAAATTGTGGGCTGAAGCTTCTGTTCTCAACATTCGATTCCATATATGCATGCCTTCCTGCCCCTGCCGGCAGAAGAGTTTCGGATAAACCTGTACGGCGTAGCCGATCAGCCGATCTCCCGGATTGCTGTTACATCCCCGGCCAGTGGATAACGGAACTCCACTCTTTTGCGCATACCGGCAAATTGTTCGTGATTATTTTTCCTGAAGCGGTTAAAGTGCTTCAAGGAGCAGCTTCAAATCCTCCCACACCACGGCCTTTTGACCCGGAGCGCGCAGGAGGTAGGCCGGGTGATAGAGCGGCAGCACCGGGATATCCTTGTAGGAAAACCACCGGCCGCGCATATCGCCCATGGACATACTGTTGTCCAGCAGTGTATTGGAAGCAGGCAATCCCAGTGTGACGATAATATCGGGGTTGATCAGTTCGATCTGCCGGTCGAGATACGGACGGCAGGCCCGGATCTCCTCCTGCAGCGGATCCCTGTTCCCCGGCGGCCGGCTCTTTACGATATTCGTGATATACACATCCTTTTCGTCGAGTCCGATCGCCAACAGCATACTGTCGAGCAGCCTTCCCGCCCTGCCCACAAACGGTCTGCCCTGCCGGTCCTCATCAGCTCCCGGCGCCTCACCGATGATCATCAGGGCCGCGTCCGGACAGCCACGCGCAAAAACCCCCTGGGTGCGTGTGGAATGGAGCCCGCATCCGGTGCATTGCTTCACCTGCTGTTCGATATCCGCCAGTTCTTGTTCCACGGTCAAGGCCTCCCCTCCCGTTGGCGGTTGGCCCGGGGGGGCAGACGGGAGGATAAAATCCTCGATACCCATCAGCCTCTCCAATTCCAACCTTCTTTTCAGTGATTTTTGCATTCTCTCTGCGGATAAGCAATATACTGAAAGCCTGTTCGCGAGCATGTATTTTAGCCGTTTTCTTTCCCGTTATCAACCCATCGCGCCCTGGCCTTTCAGTCCGCACATTCGCCCGACGGACCTTGAATGAAAAGATGAAATCCCCAGGTTGTTTACGGTAAGAACCGATAAATGATACCGAATTCTCGTCCCCGGACAAAAGGACCTTCCCGGAATTGTGGGCTCTTTTCTCACTTCCGGCCGCCTTCGCCACGGCGCTCAATTGAAATGGGAAATGGAAAGCCGTTAAAATCTCCCGTTGCTTATCCGTGGGGGGAATGTAATATGAGGAAACAAACTAATTTTCCCGGAGAACAACGATGGGCATGCTCAATGCGGGGATTGTCGGCTGCGGCATGATCAGGACGCCTTATCTGAAGGCTTGCGCCCGGTCGAAGTGGCTGAACCTGGTAGGCTGTGCGGATTTGATCGAAGAAAGGGCGGTGGAAGCATGTGAAGAGGCCACCGGCTACGGGTGCTCACAACCCGTTCCACAAACTTATGAATCGATGCTGGACGATGGGGATATTGATATCGTTATCAACATAACAAATCCCTCGGCCCATTACAGGTTGAATAAAATGGCGATCGAAGCGGGCAAGCACGTTTACAGCGAGAAACCGCTCTGTGTAACTCTTGAAGAAGGACAGGATTTACTCCGGGCGGCGCTCAACGCCGGCAAGAGGGTAAGCTGCGCCCCGGATACGTTTCTGGGGTCGGGGCATCAGACGGCCATAGCAGCGATCGACAGAGGGGATATCGGCGAGCCTGCGGCCGCATCGTTTTTTTTCGCGGGGGCTGGTCCCGACGGCTACCATGAAGATCCGGAGTTTTTTTTCCAGCCGGGCGCCGGGCCCATGCTGGATGTGGGGGTGTACAGCCTGACGCAGATGGTAAGCATGGTCGGCCCGGTAAAGAACACGGCGGGACACACAAAAATCACCTTTCCGGAGCGCACGGTGCTCAGCTCCAAGAAATACGGACAGAAGATGACCGTTGAGGTGCCCACGCACGTTTCGGCTTCGATCGAGTTTGAGAGTGGTTTGCTCGGGACTTTCATCACGAGTTATGATATCAAGGGCGGGCATAATCTGCCGTATGCCGAGATTTACGGGACCGAAGGTACCATTTCACTTCCCAATCCCAACGAGTTCGGCGGACGGGCCCGGCTGTTTCGCGCCGATGCGAGAGAAGACGGGTGGAGGGAGCTCGAACCCACACACGGATATTCGGGGCGCAACAGGGGGATCGGCGCGGCCGATCTGGCGGCATCCTTGCAGAATGAGCGTCCGCCCAGAGCGTCGGGGGAGCTGGCATATCATGTTTTGGATACCGCACTCTCGATCTATGAAGCCGCCTGCAACGGCGGGTGCGTCGAGGTGCGCAGCACCGTTGAGAGGCCACAGACCATGCCCGAGGGGCTTGTCGAGGATATTGCAGACTGAAACGCTTTGTTCAGTTTTCGTATTTTGCACGGACGGGATGAATTATACGATTTTCCCGCTTTACAACAACTTCAGGGAGAAACAGAGTGATGACGCAGGATTTTGCCATCCAGAGTTATTGTTTCCGCAATTTCAAGGATCACAGTGTGGTTGCCGGTTTTGTCAGGGAATGTGGATGCACGCAGATCGAACTGTGCGCGGCGCATGTCGATTTTTCCGATGTGAGCTGTTTTGACCGCGTGATCGGAACCTACGAAGAATCGGGCGTGCATATTGTCAGTATCGGGGTGGAGAAACTTGGAACGGACGTTGAGGAGGCTCGCAAGCGCTTTGAATTCGTCCGGAAGGCGGGTGCTTCATTTATGAGTGTGGATTTCAACATCCGGGAAGTGCCGGAGGCCTACGGGATAGCGGAAAAGCTCGCGGAAGAGTACGACATCCGTCTGGGCATTCACAACCACGGTGGTTTGCACTGGCTGGGATCGCCTTCAGTTTTGGAACATGCGTTCGAACAGACCGGCGGACGGATCGGTCTTTCTCTGGATACCGCCTGGGCCCTCCATTCCCATGCCGATCCGGTAAAGATGGTGCAGCAGTTTTCCGAAAGGCTCTACCTCCTGCACCTGAAGGATTTCGTCTTCGACCCCTCCGGCAGTCCGGAGGATGTTGTCTGTGGCAGCGGCAATCTGGACCTGGATGCGATGGTGGACGCCCTGAAGGGGATCGACTTCGCAGGCCCGGCGATTATCGAGTATGAAGGGGATGTGGAAGAGCCGGTTCCAGCTCTCAAAAAATGCGTTAATAAACTTCGAGAGCACTGGTTGAGCTGAACCTGCTGCTGTTGTATTGCCCGGTTTCCGTGCCGATCGTAAGCCAGCCTCCGGCTGGTTGAACATGGGCAACGGGAGCGTAAAGGTTGGGATTGACTTGAAATTATACGCAACTTCTCTATAATGGGCATGGTGACACAATGCGGCGAAGGCTATGTTGAGGAGGGCAGGCAGATGAAAATAGGAGTGGCATATTATCCGGAACAATGGCCACCCAGCCGGTGGGAATCGGACGCCCGCACCATGGCGCAGTTCGGCGCCGACGTGGTGCGGATCGGCGAGTTTGCCTGGTCACGCCTGGAGCCGCGGCGTGAACGCATCGAGACGGACTGGCTGGAGGATGCCATAACGGTCCTGGCCGGACATGGCATGCAGGTGATACTCTGCACACCCACCGCCGCTCCGCCGCCCTGGCTGTTCAACCGCCACAAGAGCATCCTGCCGATGCGCCCGAACGGCACGCAGTTTTACTATGGTTCGCGCCGCCATGTCTGCCTGAACAATCCGGCATACCTTAAATATGTGCGCAGAATTGTGACGGAACTCGCCAGGCGATTCGGAAACAACAGCAATATCTTTGCCTGGCAGATCGACAACGAATTAAGTCTCGGCGATACCGGCACCTGTTATTGCGATGAGTGCGAACAGGCCTTCAGGATGTGGCTCAAACGCCGATATGGCACCATCGACCGCCTGAACAAGCTGTGGGGAACGGCATTCTGGAGCCAGGAGTTTGTCGACTGGCATGAAGTCCCCGCACCACGTGAGACGGCGGAGGCGCCGCATCCCTCCCTGCTCCTTGATTACAGGAGATTCACTTCGGCCCAGGCAAGATCCTTTGTCAAGAGGCAGAAGGATATCATCAACGAATGTTCGCAGCGGGAGGCGCCTGTCACGGTCAACGAACCCTGCGCGACGGCATTGCCCCACATCAATGCCTTTTCGATCGCCGAATTGCAGGATATCGTTTCGCTGAACAATTACCCATCCCACGTATCGAGATTGCCGGAGACGGTGATGGGTCTGGATTTCGCCCGTTCGCTTCAGGGCGGCCCCTTCTGGGTGATAGAACAGCAGGCCGGAGCAGCATCCGCGGGCGGCGCACCGGGCCAGCCGAATCCGGGACAGCTCCGCCTGTGGGCGTATCAGGCCGCCGCCCGGGGAGCAGAGCTAATTTGCTTTTTCCGGTGGCGCACAGCAGTGGCCGGTCAGCAGATGCATGAGTACGGCATTCTGGACCCCGACGGGGTGCCGAGAAGGCGCTATGATGAGTTGAAGCGGACCGTCGCGGAGATCAAGGAAAAACATTCGGCCTGGGAAGGGCAGTTGCCTCTGTCCAGGGCGGCGATTTGCGTTGATTTTGACTCGGCCTGGGCACTGCAGTCCACGCAAATGGGATCCGATCCCGATTATTTCACCCAGGTTGCACAATTCCATGATAGTCTTCGCCGGCGCGGACTGACAGCCGATTTCGTTTCCGGCCGGTCCGATCTGGACGGTTACGAACTGGTGGTGGTTCCGATGCCTTTGATCGCCACTTCCGGAATGGCCAAACAGCTGGAAATCTATGTCAGAAGGGGAGGCACACTGCTTGTCACCGCTCCCGCCGGTCATGTCTCCGGCTCCAACACGACAGGGGATATCCGACCTCCCGGGACGCTTTCCTCGCTGCTTGGCGTGGAAATCAAAGAATACGACAACCCGGCGGAGAGCAACGAAGTGGTGTTTGAGGATACGGACGCCGGAAGTTTCAGCGCCTCGGGAATCTGTTGTATTCTGGAACTGCGGGGAGCGCGCTCCCTGGCCGGTTACAAACGGGGCTATTACAGCGGCACCCCCGCACTGACTGCCTCGGAGGCTGAAGGGGGGCGGGCCATATTTCTCGGAACAACCCTATCCCGCTCCGGCATCGATAAAGTGGTCGGGCAGGCCCTGGAGGCCGCGGGCGTGGAGCCGGTCGAATGGACGGCTGAGGAAAACGTCGAGGTCGTCGAATTGCGCGCGAATGCCGGGGGGGCAAGGAAATTGTTCCTGCTGAATCATTGCGCCAGGTCGCAGGTTGTCGATTTTGCCGGGATGTCGGGCAGAGAACTGCTATCGGAAACACCCGTTCAGGGGCGTATAGAGCTTGCCCCCTATCAAACGGTTCTGGTTGAGCTGAGCGAGGAGAAGCAGGAATAGCCCGCATATTTCATACTTTCATTCGCGGCGTCAGGTCCCGCTTCGCCTCCGGATCCGCTCAATGAGTTTACGGTTGGCAGAGGGCATGGGGTAGCGGCTCAGGCTTTTTACCTCGACCCAGCGGTGTTCATCATCCAGCGGCAGGTCGTCTTCGCAGGAACACAGGAAGGCGTGCAATGTCACTTTATAACGGGTGTAAAAGTGGACGAAGGACGTCACTTTCTCCCTCACCCGGCATCCCACCCGGAGTTCTTCAGCCACTTCCCGCACAACGGCCCCGGATACCGGCTCTTTTTCTTTAACCTTTCCGCCCGGAAACTCCCACATGCCGCCAAACAGCCCGTCCCGCGGCCGCTTCTGGATATAAACGCTGTCGCCATCAAGGAAGACCGCCACGGCCGTCTCGATCTCCTCCAGTTTTTTCCGGCGTTTCCCGGGTATGTCGTTCTGCAATCCTTCCTGAAATGCCCGGCAGTTCGCCACAGCAAAGCACCGATCACATTCGGGCCGGCTTGCGCGGCAAATGATACTTCCAAAATCCATGAGGGCCTGATTAAATCGGGACGAATCCCCGGCCGGCAGGATTCCGTATGCCGCATTCTCGACCGTCCGGCGCACCCGGGATTCCCCCGGGGCGCCCTCGAGAGCGAGCAGGCGCATAAAAACCCGGCATACATTGACATCGACCGCCACCGTATCCTTTCCGAACGCCAGGCTCCTTATCGCCGAAGCGATGTAGGGCCCGATGCCCGGGAGCCGGCGCAGCAATTGTTCGTCCTGCGGAAGCTGGCCGTCATGTTCAGAAACGATCGACCGGGCGGCCGCGTGCAGGCGGGCGGCGCGCTGGTAATAGCCCAGACCTTCCCACTCCAGCAAAACGTCCCGTTCGCCTGCCGCGGCGAGGCTTTTGATGCAGGGAAAGCGAGCCATCCACTTCTCAAACCTTCCTGCCACTGCCGGCACGGTTGTCTGCTGCAACATCACCTCCGAGATCCATACCCTGTATGGAGTGGGCTCGCGCCGCCACGGCAAATCCCGTTTTTGTGCTTCATACCACGATAAAAGTTGTTTTGTAAAGTTGTCCATTCTTCTGTTTCATCCTGAATATTGGCGATCAATGCTGCTTTGGAACGGCGAGCGGCAGGCGACGTTTGCCTTCTGGCGCCGCCACAGCATCGGGAACGTGACAAAACAGATTATCCGACTGCATCTGCCGGTTTGCGCATCCTGATTGCGGCGAAAACGCCGATCGACGCACCGGCTGCAACGAGCATAAACAGCACGTTCATCCCGAGGGCGCCGGCCAGGGCGGCTCCCGCAAGGGGGAGAAACGTAAGGGGTGTGATCAGGGTGTTTATAAATGCCATATAAGACGGACGATGTTCCGCCGGCGCACTGGTTATGAGGAACTGCTGGCCCGCAATAATCATACCGCTGAAGCCCGCTCCCAAACATGCGAGCGCGAGCAGAAAAACCACCAGTGGCAAATTGACAGGATATGCGAAACCGGGAACATCGAGCTCGAAAAGCACCGGCATCCTTGCGGCCGTCAGCGCGATAACCGGCGCCGTGAGGGTAAGAGCCGATGAGCCGATAAGGGCGGCCCGATGCCCTCTCGTATCGGCGATACGCGCCCAGAACGGGCTCGCCGTCAGTTCGCTTATCTTGCGAACGGCAACCAGAATGCCGCCCAGAACCGCCAGCCCGCAGGCGCCCACCCCATAGCCCAGCGACTCGGTGCCGTAGGGAATGAAAAACGCCAGCCCCACATAACTGAAACGGAATGAAATACGTATCCACATGTAGCAGCGGTAATTCCAGTCGGTTTTGATCCATTCAACCCCTCGCCTGACGGCATCCGGCAGGGAAGTTCTCCTTTTTGACCGGTGCCCGGGCTGTTCCCGGCACAGGCACCATGCGGTCATCTCAGCGATCAAGATCAGGGTCCCGATGATCATCAGGATCAGGTAATCGTAAGGAAACACCACAGCGCTCAATATCGGCTGGATCACGGCGGCTCCGGCAAGTATTGCCATCATCCCCCCCAAGAGCTTTCGCGCCCCCAGCAATGCGCCAACCCTGTGCGGGGGTATCAGCCGCCCTATCATGTCGTTATTCAGGATACCCAGTGAGCCCTTGCTCGCGGCATGGAAAAAGACAGCGCTACAGAACAACGCAAGACTGACCGGGCCGTTGAAACGGGCCAGCATGGCCATGCTTGCGACCATCATAGCTGCCGAGCCCAGGCGCACAACGGCGGCGATAACATAGGCGGGGCGGCGGCGGGAAAACGATTCCACCATGTTGCCGACCACGAGTTGGGGGATCATAATGCCCGCCTTGTTCAACACGGAAACGACGGCTACGGCAAAGGTCGAACCGGTCAGGACATAAACAAAACCGGCCAGAATCAGTTCGGGGTGGAGAAAATCATTGGATGCCCCCCCCATGGTCCCGCTGATGACGCCGAGGCGGAAGTTGCGCCGGGCATGAGAGACATTTTTGCCGAGTGCGGACTTCGTCGCTACGGCCCTGGCCAGGCTGGACTTGCCACCCGGCCCATTTTGGAGGGATATGTTATTCATGCTGATTGGATTACGTTGGACGGCACGCATGGATCCCGCATCCGTGTCCGGGGCGTCGCGAGATCCGGGCTGCGCCTCCGGGGCAGGAAAAAATCCCCGTTCAGTAGCGGATCGGCGGTGAGCTCCACCCGGTCGTGCCGTCGCCTTCTCGTCCCGCCCACCACGCGCAGGATCGTCAATATGCAGCAGATTGTTGTTCTCGTTCGGATCCGGAAACGGCCCGCATTCGACCGCTCCAGTATTTTAAGGCCATATCCTCCAGATATCAACCACCGGCCGTAATCGGTCGCATTTTCCGAGCAGAAGTCAAAAAAACCTTGTATGGGACAACGCCCTTTCGGAGAACACGGTCGAACGGGCGGAATGACCGGCAATAATGGCCGTCCCTTAGCACAAATAACGTACAGTTCAAACGCGTCGTGGGCGGACCGGCTTGACGCGAATGCCGCAAAAGTGTATCATTGGGGCGATCTTCGGCAATTCCTGCTGAAGGTCTGGCCAAAAAGGTCGCAACAGGTTCACAGTGAGCCCCTTCGGAGTCCGCAAATTGTCGGGCTAAACCGGGGTCGCCTGCCGGCGCAGGCGAGCTTGAAAGCATCCACTGCGAGCCGGGTTTTCGACCGGGCTGTCAGGATTTCCCGACAATACAGTCTCATTGATCTCAGGATAGAACGAATGAAAACATACTTTCAGAACACAACGGCTCGTCCCGCTCTCTACGCTGTGGCATCCATAACTGTTGTTCTTGCTTTTTTAACTCAGGGCTGCCGCACCCGGCGCGAGATCGTTCTTGAGCAGACCGACATGACCAACATGTCGTTCGAGTATGCCCGCATGCCCGAGGGTCTGCGCCTTGACGAGGACGAAGACGCATCATTTGTCCTATGGAACAAAACCGCACACCAGAGCCATCATGTGCTCCAGCTCGCGGCGGAAGCCGCGTTGAAAGAGCGTTTTCACAGGAGGCATGACATGACACTTCACGGCGTATCGGGCAGAGCCATCGTTTCCGTGGAGGGGACAAGGCATATTTTGGATCCGGGCACGGCCGTCTTTGTTCCGCGGATGCATGCCTATACCGTCATCCCCCATGAGAGTCCCGGCAATTTGGTGGCGCTTATGGTCTATTCCCCCCCGTTCGACGGCAGGGAAACGCTGGTTCTGGAAAAGTAGGCGCCCGGTCAAGGATGCCGATGTTTGTCCTTTGGCGTGGTCGTTTCGGGGACTTGCCGTGCCCCAGGCCGCCCCGTCTGGAGAGCGCAAATTGCGGAAAGCGCGCGCACTTTATTTGCAGGTCGCTTTCCTCTTCCCGGAGCATGTCACAGCGCAGCTTTTTTTCGTAGGATGGACGACCGGTCGTTTCTGTGGTACACTGTAGGGTATGGCATTATTCGAACAGGACAACGGTCTGCCGGAGGTTCCCCCCGACGCTCCGCTCGCCGTACGTATGCGTCCGAGGACGCTCGGGGAAGTGGTGGGGCAGGAACATTTCTGCGGTGAGGGGAAGCTGCTGTGGCGCATGATCGGAGCCGACAGGCTTTCTTCCGTTGTTTTTTACGGCCCGCCCGGCACGGGCAAGACAAGTCTGGCACATGTTGTGGCCCGGCACACAAACGCGTTTTTTTGCCAGGTGAACGCCACATCGAGCAACGTGAAGGAAATCCGGGACATCCTTGCCGGCTCCGCCGAGCGCAAGAGCAGAAGCGGGCGGAAGACGGTACTGTTTATTGACGAGTTGCATCGTTTCAACAAGGCCCAGCAGGACGTGTTGCTGCCCGATGTGGAACAGGGCACTGTCATACTGGTTGGCGCCACCACCCACAACCCCTTTTTTGCACTGAACTCGCCGCTGCTTTCGCGTTCGCAGATCTTTCAGTTCAAACCGCTTTCGAAGGACGATATCGTCTGCCTGCTCCGGCGGGCCCTTTCCGACCGGGACCGGGGGCTTGGCGGATACGAGGTGCGGATCAGCCAGGAGGCACTGGAACACCTGGAGGAATTCTGCGACGGAGATGCGCGGCGTGCGCTCAACGCGCTGGAAGTGGGCGTGCTCAGTTCGGCCCGTGGGGGCGAGGCCGTCGAGTTCGATCTGAAGCTGGCCGAGGATTCCATACAGCGGAAGGCCATCGTCTATGACAGGGATGAGGACGAGCATTACGACACCGCCAGCGCATTTATCAAGAGCATGCGGGGAACCGATCCGGATGCGGCGCTCTACTGGATGATGAAGATGCTGGAAGGCGGCGAGGACCCGCGATTTATCGTGCGAAGGGTGGTTATATGCGCTGCGGAGGACGTGGGCAACGCCGCCCCCAATGCGCTGGTGCTGGCAACGGCGGCCCAGCAGGCGGTTGAGTTCGTCGGAATGCCCGAGGCTGCCATCCCCCTCGCTCAGGCCGTCACCTATATCGCCTCGGCCCCCAAAAGCAATGCATCGTATACGGCGATGGAGAAGGCGCGCAAGGACGTGCAGGAAGGGCGCACGCTGCAGGTTCCCGACCATCTCAAAGATGCCAGCTATCCCGGCGCCTCCGAGCTGGGGCATGGCGAAGGGTACCGGTATGCCCACAGCTACGAGGGGCACTGGGTGGATCAGGATTACATCCCTTCATCAGTGATATATTATGAACCTTCGGACTCCGGGCACGAAGCAAAAATAGCAGAGAGGCTCGCGCGTATAAGGGAGCTCCGCGGGATCAAGAAACAATCATGATCGCCATTTTCGCCGGCGAATCTGCTTTTCTCACAAGTCCCCGGTGCCGCAACGGCACCACGGACAACGCGTGAAATAAGCGGGTTTATTCATTCCAAAACCTTCAGGTCGCAAAACCTTTTATGGAAAATTCAATTCTGCCTGGGTCGCCGTTTTGGACCATTACGTTGGCAACCGAACCTTCGGGTTGTGAGAAATGCAGGATAACTCCATAGTGCTCAGCCCCACAGCCCGGGAACGGGATGAGCACAGCCCGCACAACGCCCTTCGCTCATCCGGGGTTCCTCGATCATGAATCCGACCCGGTGGATGATCTCTTCCCCGCACTCCGGGCAGACTGTATGCTGGCCTTCATGGCCCATGACATTGCCGATATAGACATACTGCAGGCCGGCCTCCTTCGCCGCTGCACGCGCCTTATCCAGAGTGGAAACGGGAGTCTGTGGAAGGTTGGCGAGCCTGTACAGAGGATAAAATCGGTTGAAGTGCAACGGCGTATCGGCCCCCAATTCTTCCTTTATCCATCGGCACATTTCCCGGATATGGGCCACGTCGTCGTTCATGGTGGGAATGATCAAATTCGTTATTTCAATATGCTTGCCGGCCTTCCTGAGATGGCGCAGGGTATCGAGAACCGGCTTCAGTTCCCCCCCGACGATATCACGGTAAAAATCCTCATCGAACGCCTTCAAATCGATATTGGCGCCGTCAATGACCCCACAAAGCGCCTCGAGTGGACGGCGCCGGATGTAGCCGTTGGAGTGGAAGAGGCTCAGCAATCCGGCTTCTTTCGCCCTGGCGGCGGTATCGAGCATATATTCGAAAAACACCACCGGTTCTCCGTATGTGAAGGCGATCGAGCGCACATCGCTCCGGCGCGCATGCTCCACCACCCGGGCCGGCGGCAACTCGTAGGCATAAACTTCATCGGGAGCGACCAGCGCCATATCCCATACTTCGCAGAACTTGCATGTAACGTTGCACCCGGCTGTAGCCACCGAAAGCGATTGAGAGGCCGGTTGAACGTGATAGAAGGGCTTGCGCTCTATCGGATCGATCTGCACGATGGCCGGATTCCCGTAAACCAGCGTGTATCCACGCCCTTCCCTGTTGCCGCGCACCCTGCAAAAACCTCTTTTTCCCTCACGGATGCGGCATGAACGGGGACAGAGGCTGCAACGCAACGCTCCGTCATCGAGGCGGCTGAACCACGGGGAACGCCTCGGTCCGAGCCGGCCCTTCCGGGCGCTCCGCGCCTCGCCGGAAGGCGAGGCAAGAGCCGGGAAGGAAGCAGCGCAGGCAAGGACACAGGTCCCGTACCCGCAACTCTTCAGGAAACCCCTGCGGTTTATAGCGAATTGATCCGTTTTTTCGTTGTGCATGAGCAGATAGGAAAGTTATAACGCCAACCATGGCAAAGAATAACTGCACACGCTACCTTGCTACCACCCTGCTATCCATAATACCACAACAGCCGTAATATTTAAAGTGCCCGCGACCATGCAGGCGCCTGCCAGCCCGAGGATCGGCGCCAGCGCCACGCCCGTCAGCGCCGCCCCCATACATGCACCAACCAGTTCAACAGCGTAGATGAAACCGGCTGAGCGTTCGCATAGCCCCGACAGATGCTGCCGGCAGGTCCCGGCTAAGGGATAATGGGCGCCGTTCAGCATGCCGGCTATAAACGTGCTTGCGGCAAAAAACATAAATGTCAAAGCCGGCGTGCGCAGCGAAGCGGCCGCCGGCATACCGACGGCCAGCATGCCGGCGAACAGCAAAAACCCCACCTGCACACCCGCCATCATACGCAGGTCCCCTTTTCGGCGAACATAGCGCTCGCAAAGCATCCCGCCGAGCGCCAGACCGCCCATAAACAACGCCACAATCAATCCGATTTGTTCGAAAACATATCCATAGACGCTTTGGAAGGCAAAAAGCAACGTCACTTCCATGACCATCGAGGAGAATCCGATAACAAACACCGAAAGCCCCACTGCGTAGCCCCTGCCGCCTCTGCCGCCTTTGATGCGGGGAAAAAGGCGCAACAGCACCCCCGTCCCCACCACGGCCGCTGCAATCGGCGCCAGCCACCACAGCCTTATAGCCAACAGAAGACGGAAGATCTCCCCCGCCTCCTGTCCCGTCAGACGGTCCAAAAAGACCAGCGTGTGGTAGTAGCCGATCGGACGGAAGTCGGAGTTGAAGAAGAAGCGCCGCTCGACCGGGGGCAACTCCGCCCCGGCAGCTTTCTGCTCCTCGAGCGTGCCAGGCAGCATCGGCCCGGTGTCGGGGGGCTCCCTGACCGAATCCGGGCTGCGGCCGTGATGGCGTAATATCCAGTTTTTGCGCCGCACCGGTGCATCCTGCAAAAGGGTGTGAAAATGCCGCGCGGAAAAACCGGGGGACTCCACGCCCCGGTGAATGTAACGCTCGCTTAAAACCGCAGCGTCCGCCGTTAGCTGACCGGGGGCGGCTGAAGCGAAGAAAAGACAGACATTGTCTCCAACCGCCAGCACATCGTCAAAAACGTCCCCGAGCGTATGGTACAGGGTTGCATTGCGGTTCACTATCGACGAATGCCTCAGACCGGGCGTGGACGTTGCCGAGAGCACCACCGCCCCCCCCGGGTTCAAACGGGCGCTGAGTTCCCTGAAAAACTCACCGGTATAAAATCGATTCAGCACCGCCGTGACAGGGTCCGGCAAATCAACAACAACCAGGTCGTAGCGCTCTGTGGTGGTTTTGACATGCATCCGGCCATCCCGGGTCAGGACATTCACACGCTCATCGCCAAGCGCATTGCGGGTGGAACGGGGCAGATAGGGATAGGCCACGTCGATCAGCTCCCGGTCCAGCTCCACGTAATCGACCAGAATCTCACCGTAACGCAGCATTTCGCGCAACACGCCCCGCATTCCGCCGCCGACCAGCAGCACGCGCTCCGGCCCGGGATGCTGCGATACGGCCAGATGCGCCAGATGCGCCGCCTCAATCTCCTCAAACCCGTTCAAACCGGCTTCCGGGCCGCCCGTTGAAAACGCCAGATGGTTGCTCTGAAAAAAGCTATACTGATCGCGACGTCGTGCAACATTGATAGCGCCGTACTTTGATTGACGGGTCTTCACCAGTTCGCTGTCCGGAAGGAACCGGCGCCATTGCAACCTGAAGGCCCATTCGTCCGCTCCCTCCAGGTAAGGCACAGCCAACGCGATCGGGAGCAGCACAACGATCAGCACCGCGCGCCTGAAAGGCGCCGCCGGAATCAGCAATCCGATGCCGCCGAGCATCAGCGCCCCCATGACGGCCGCAATCTGCAGAGGACTCAGCACGTGCACCAGCAACAGGGAAAAAAGCAGGCCCCCGGTCATGTGTCCGATTGCTTCGAGAATATAAGTGCGAACGGCTCCCGACATATCCCCCGCCTTGCGATGCCGGCGCCACATGCGCGCCAGCAAAACGAACTGTGCGCCCATAAGCACGCATAGCGGCGCCATAACCAGGAAGCAGGTCCTGACGGTATCGTAAAGCGAAAGATGCGTGCCCGGCACAGCATCGAAAAAACCACGCAAAAGACGGGTTACCAAAATAGTGGCCGGCATCACAACGATCACAGCCAACACCAGGCACACAAGGATCCGGTGTGGCCGCCCCACGCGTTCGGCAACCAGCGCTCCCATCCAGCCCCCCACGGCCTCCCAGCCGACCCAAAACGCAAGGATAATACCAATCGTAAGTTCGTGGCCGTGAAAAACCATCAGCAACTCGCGCAGAAGCAGCACCTGCCCGAGCTGATTGCCGATACCCAATGCGAACACAGCGGCCGCCGGTGGCGGGATATTGCGGAAAGGAGACCTCATGGGCGATGCTCCTTGCATTTCGTAACATACCGAGTATTTCGATTATAATTAGAACGTCTTATGGATTCAATGCCATGCTTTTGACATCCAAAGTTTTCATGAACAAAATGCACAATCTGCATACTAATCCCATAGATTTTATGTATCATCAGGGCGAACGGCGCCGGTCGCGGAGGAAGGACACGGCCCCGCGCGTGCGTGAGGACATGGATACGCTGAAGCACGCGGACGCTCTGGTCTGCAGCAGTTGAGTCGGTATCGTACGGTCAACTCTTACTTGTGATGGAGGAATGTGGAATGAAGACAGGTATAAAAATTGTGATTGTGAGCGTTCTGCTTAGTGTCGGAGCTGCCGTTGCCTGGCATTCAGTCGCCGCTCCGGACGGCCCTGACGAGCGCATTGCGGCAACGGGATCGGAATCGGGACCACACGCCGCCCTCATCGCGGCAATTGGCGACGACCTGGTGGACGCCGGGCGGAACAAAGTATCCAGCAAGATCCTGGAGGATAAAGATTACGTACTCCTCTATTTCTCCGCCGAGTGGTGCCCGCCCTGCCGTCAGTTTACGCCGCTGCTGGCGGAACTCTACCGGAAATACGCGCAGAAGGCCGCCATTGAAGTGGTTTTTATCAGCGTTGACCGCTCGGAAGAAGAGATGCACAGGTACATGCGGGATTACGATATGGACTGGCTTGCGGTGCCCTACGGAAGGCGCGGTGAAAGCGGACTTGCGGAGACGTATAATTTGCGTGGAGTGCCGCGCCTGATTGCCCTCGCCGCCGATGGCAGCGTGGTCAATGACACCGACAGGCACGGGCACATGGAGACGCTTGAAAAACTGGATGTGAGATTTGACAAAATCTCCGGATAAGGGCCGAACCGGGTTGAGGAGTTTGAAAACCTGGAAGCCGATGCGCATAATATAGGCAGGTCCATTGCATAATCCGGGCAAGGTTGGGCGGCGGTGCGCCGGGGAGGTTTGCTCCACGACCGGTCGGAGCAGCAGGAACCGGGTGGGCTGTTGGTTGCACCCGATCCTGGCCGTGGCGCCGTCCGCTTTGGTCATCGAAACCGGCATCGCAACGGCGCGGGACGGAGACGACGCCAAATCGTTTGTTGTCGGGACGGAACTGAGCTACCGGGAACGCATTTAACCCGCAAATTTCATAACCAAAAGACAATAATTGCGTTTGCTTTCTGCCACATCTGAACCACCGGAACGCGTGGAATAAGCGGGTTAATGAACGGATTAGCGTAAGGACAAAGCTGAAACTTTACTTTTTTCCGGGAGATATCGGAGAGACCCGGGAGGCGAAGCGCCCACAACGCGGGGATCATGCATGGCGACCGCGTTCCGCTGCCGCATCGGGATATTCCAGGCCCACGCACTTTCGCATTGCTTTGCACCGGTCCTCCGGTTGTTTATGGACAACCCGCTCAAGGCAATCATCCGTCCTTTACGTTCTTTCCTCCGGGGCCTGCCCGGCATGGGGGGCCGGCTTTTCACCCCTGCACAGAAGCTCGGCCGCAGCTCAGAGGGATACGTCGCCGAACACCTGCGCTCGATCGGCTACACCATCCTCCAGCGCAACTACAGGTGCAAAAGGGGAGAGATAGATATCATAGCGTTCCGTAAAGGAACCATGGCGTTTGTTGAAGTCAGGTCGCGCACGGGTGGATGCGCGAGGGAAGCACAGGAAAGCGTCGATGACCCGAAACAGAAAAGGATAATCGAAGCCGCCCGTTGCTACCGGGCCGGGCGCATGCGGGGTGAGCCGGAGGTTTTTCTGCGTTTTGATGTCGCCGCCGTCACGTGGGATAACAATGGGAAAATAAGCGGGATGTCATATTATGAAGACGCATTCCGGCCCGACTGACCGCTTACGATCTGGGTGCCGACGCCCTCGTCGGTAAATATTTCCAGCAGCAGGGAATGCTTAAGGCTCCCATCGATGATATGCGCTTTCCGCACGCCGGACTCGATCGCACGCATGCATCCTTCCACTTTCGGAAGCATCCCTCCGCGGATCACGCCTTTTGATATCATATCATCCATTTGCTCACGATCGATGGATGAAAGGAACGATTCCTCATCGTCCGCATCGGCCATTATTCCGTGGACATCGCTCAGGAATACGATCTTCTCTGCGCGCAGATTTGCCGCAATTGCTGCGGCCGCGCTATCGGCATTGACGTTGTAGAGCTGCCCGGATCCGTCCCGGCCGATCGGCGGCACGATCAGGATATCACCTTCCGCCTCCAGTTCACTGAAGCGTTCCGCATCCAACGCCACAACGTCGCCCACGTATCCGATATCCAGGCTACCCTCATGAGGACCGTTCCGGGGAATTTGTTTTTTTCTGACCACCAGAGCACTCCGACGGTCTTTAAATCCGGAGACCGCCCTGCCGCCATGTTTCACCACTCCCTCCACCAGCTCCGCGTTCACTTCCATCAAAACATCGAGAACGATCTCCAAAGCATCTTCGTCGGTAACGCGATGCCCCCCGACAAACCGGGGCGCCAGCCCTGCCTTATCCATCGCCCTGGAGATCTTCTTCCCGCCGCCATGCACCACGACGGCATTGATTCCTACGGTCGCCAGAAAGACCACATCCTCCAGTATGTCGGCTATGACGCCGGGGGATTCCATCGCACTGCCGCCGAACTTTATCACGACTTCTTTCCCGGCGAACTGCTGAAGATAGGGCATGGCCTCGATCAAAACGGCGGCCTTTCGCATGGCTTCTTCCATTGAATCGCTCCGGAAATATCTGCATCTCTTATCTTCGCAACAGCAGCCAATGCAGCTGTTCCTGAAAACGGGGCGCCCGGGCGCGGCCGAAAAGGTTAAAGATTGCGATTGGCAATGGCATTCAGTCGTCTTCTTCTTGAGCCCGCGAAACGGGCGAGACATTTTTAGCTTGAAGCGGCCTTTCAGGCCTTTTCGGCCAGGCCCCTGGTGCTTACTTGCATAACTAAGGATAATCTTCGGTTATTTGATTTTTAACCGCAGAGATCGCAGAGTGCGCAGAGAACGGCTTCTATTACGATTGCGACCTTCTTTAAAATAATTATTCGTCTTTCTCTGCGTTCTCAGCGGTTAGTTCTTTGCCTTTGTAGCTCAAAACCTAAGCCTTAAACGTCATTCGGACTTACGCAACTAAGCACTAGTTCTCCACCTCCTGGCGAACCACCAGCCCCGGAGCGGACATCAGTCCGGCCGGCACGAGCTGGTAGCCCTCATAGCAACCCTCTCCTTCCATGAGAAACTGTTCCGGCCCCGTCCAATCCGGCCATTTCTCGGCGATGTGCAACGGCCCGTGGCTGTTGCGTCTGTGGCCGATCACCTCAATGCCAAGTTCCACTTCGCCCCCGGCCCCGGCCACCGCTTCGGTGATATCGACCTCGTTCGGCTCCCAGGCGGCTATGCCGGCGGAGGCGCCGTTGACCAGCACCCTGGCCGCCACCCCCCTGTAATCCCCGAGACGGACCACCAGTTGTTGATTTTCCTTCAATTCAGGCGGTGCGATACGGTGACGGTAGCAAACAGATCCGCTGTAGAATGTCAGCCCCTGCCCAACCCAGTCGCCCGGAACGAGCGCCTCGGGCGGCGCGATCACAGAAAGTTCCGTACCCTCGCATTCGGTCCCGAAATGGCCGAGCAGGTAGACGATTTCGAGTCCGCTGAAATCTTCCGGGTAATCCAGTCGCAAGCTCAATTCGTTCCTGCCACGGTGCAGCAGCGCAGGGTCGATGGGAACGGTTTCCAAACTCCTGTCCACCCACCACCCGGATACGGCATCGGAGCTTACGGGACAGCCGTTGATTTTGATATCGAAAACATCGGGCCGTTCGAGCGCCAGGCGCAGTTCACCGGAGGGAATGTGCTCGACTCCGAATTCGTAGCTCAGCTGCACGGGGATGCTCCGGGGATTTTCCCGCTTGCGCCGGGCCCAGGGCTGGACCATGCGCCCACCCCGGTGCTCAATGCCGAGGGCGTCACGGACCGCGCAGTCCACCCGCAAAATTTCTTCCGGCTCACGCCACTCCCCGGCGCCGATCCTGCAGCGGGGTCTGTCCAGCAGCAGGGGATTGTCTTCAGAGAGGGAGATTTCCCATCGTTCGGGGTTGAGTTCTTGCGAGCTGACGTCCCTGTAATCTTTCCGCGGTATGGCTTTCAATGAAGACGTTTCGCCTTTCGGTACCACGAACAGCCGGCTTCCAATGCGTGGCAGGCTCGTTTTAATCGTCCAGCCGTCAGCGTTTTTGGCGGCAACGGCTTCGGTGATCGCGCCGGTTTCGGGGTCCGGTTCCACGGGGGTTCCCCGGCATTCGCCGAACCCTGTGATGATCACCTCCGGGTGATCCACCGTACGATCCAGGGCCAGCGAATCTTCAAGCAGGTTACGGGGCAGGTGGCCGGTATTGGCCAGAAACAGGTAGAACGCGCGTTCGTCTTCCCTGAGCATGTACATCACTTCGCTGAGCTCGTTTCCGCCGGGGCCGGTAATGGCGAGGCGTTTGCACCTGTCGGCCACTGCGGTGAGCATGGACTCGTCCACAGCCTCCACCTGGCGGCACGAGGATGCCAGTTCGCCCGGCTCATCCGAAGCCAGAGCATCGACATATACCGGCGGTTGACCGACAAAAACCAGGAGGCCGCCCGCATCATGGAACTTTTTGAGCAAATCGAGTGTTGACTTACGAATGGTTTTCAGCGGCGGAATCAATACTGCTTTGTAAGTTGCTTCACCGAGCTTAAAAACGGTTTCATCGCCCGACTCGTCTATTTCAGCCCGTCGCGCGATCATCTCCTCGTCGCCGTAGTCGAAGTCGACATGACCGCTTGTGAGCACGATTGCGAGGCGCTCGAAGATGCTGTCGTACTGTTCGATCTCATCATCGTTGCGCATCGTCCAGACGCTCTCTATCGGGTGGATAACCAGCAGGTCGCGCACTTCCGCCCCCCTGCCCATTGCGGCATGAACGCGCGCGAAGTAGCCTTCGACCTTATCGTAAAATTCCCACCAGGGGGACTGATAGGCAATGCTTGCGGGATAGTCCCGCTTGGCCTCTCCCAGCATGGTGTACCAGCTCAGGTGCTGGCAGCGCAGATTGATCCCGCACGCCGCCTGCCAGTCGCCGACAGCCTTGTGTGCTTCAAACGAAAAATCCCAGCCGGAGCAGCCGTACAGTTCGCTCAGGCGCCACTGTCTGCCGCATTGGTTGGCCACCGAGGAACACTGCTTGGCGGTATTCAGTTCGCGCCGGTGTTCGGTGAGAATGTCGATCCCCGGCGCCTGCATATATTCATAAAACCGCATTCCGCTGCCCACAACGCGGGTCTGGGAGCGGAGGGTTTCCTCCGCCAGCACGTGTCCGGTGTGGAGCAGGTTGTTTTCTTCGCACCACCGCCCAATCTGGCGCGCGAAGGCATCGACGAACAGGTGCGTGATACAATCATGATAGTGGTAGCGGGGTTGGCTGACCTGCTTGCCATCAACATCAAAAAACAGTTCCACCAGGTGCGGCAGCAGGTCGTAGCCGTAGCGTTCCCTGAAAACTTCCGGCAGGCGGCCCGTCCAGGGCAGGCGCTCGGGCCCCACACTGCCGTAGTTGGGTTCATCGGTAAAAATGCCCGGGATGATGCCGCCGAAATCTTCTCCGACCTCGGAAGCATATTTCTCATGGGTCACTTCGATAAACCTTCGCACAGCTTCATCGTTCATGGTATCCAGGTAGGTCTGTCCGTTATGCCATGGCGTCGGCTGGTCGGTTTCGATCCTGAAAGCGAGCACACTCCGGCCGGAGCGAACTTGATTTTCGCTCCCCGGTTCCAGCGGCTCGACCCGGCTTGCGGCGTTGTTTTCGATGTTCGCGCTGAAGGCGGCCACCACTTCGGGAGTCCATTGGAATCCGGCGGGTTCATCGTAGCGGTCCACAACCAGATGCCGCCGGCGGTAGTCGGGGTTGCGCGTAACGATTCCGCCAGCTGCTCCGCTGGGCCATCGGTCTTCGTCATAGAGCCAGGCTTCCATACTGAGTTCGTCGGCCTGTTCGATACAGGCTTCCACGCAGTCGAACCAGTCCTCGCCGAGGTATTCCGTATCGAGTCCCACGCGGCTGTGCATGAAAAAACCACCCAATCCCATCCGGTGAAAAATCCGTATCTGGCGACGCAGTTCTTCGGGATCGAGTTTGCCGTTCCAGGCCCAGAACGGCTTGCCGCGGAATTCGGACCCGGGCGTCATGAAATCGGATAGAAATTTTTCGTCCATTGTACCATACTCCAAGATTTGAAAAGATATTAAAAAACAAAACGGCGTTCGATGTCCCAAACCCGGCAATGTTGCAGTTCGTGGGGTGTCCGGGACGGAGTCAATCGCCGACGATCTGAACGATCAGTTCGCGTTCACGGGCCCTGGTATCAAAATCGACAAAGACGATCTGCTGCCAGGTGCCGAGCGTAATTCTGCGGTCGCAGAAAGGGACCGTTACGGAGGGGCCGACCAGGCTGGCCCGCACGTGCGAGTGCCCGTTGCCGTCGTGCCATCGCTCTTCATGATGGTAACTCTGGCCTTCGGGCATATGCCTCTCGAACCACTCCTGGAGATCCTGGACCAGTCCCGGCTCAAATTCCGCCGTGGTCAGAGCGCCCGTGGATCCCGGCACGAAGACGGTGACTATCCCGTTCCTGGCGGACGAATGGGACAGCAATTCGGCAACGTCATCGGTTATATCGACCACACTCATGTTTTCTTTCGTCGAAAATTCAATCCTTTCGGTTTCCACTGTCATTTTCCCACACCACCGTATTTTTATATTCAGGTCCAACCCGTGCTTTGAAAAAGCCCCACAAGTCTTCGCTACACCCGCGAACCATTCTAACCGCACTGCGATTAAAAGTCCAATCACCTGAAGCGTTGGACAGGGATCATCGGATATGGGATATGTATTTGTTAGCACATCAAAATTTTTTTGCAGGTGCCGTCATACAGGCGCCCGACGGCATCCGAACATCATTCTCCCCGGCCGGCGGACGCCTGTCCGGGGCGGGCATCCAGCATGCCGGCAGAGTCAAGATGCCGGAGCAACTGATCAAGACCTTCCTGAAAGTTCTCATCGAACATTTTCCCCTTGCGCCCGGATTCGGGGCTGAACATATCAACAACGCGGGTTGGAGAGCCTTCCAGACCGACCTGGCCGGCATTCAAGTCCAGCTCACCGGCGCCGATGATTTCTATGGAGGCAAAACGAGCCCGGTAAAGGTCTTTCAGGTTGGGCCAGCGCGGCTCGTTCAGGGCTTTCAGCACGGTCAGCACCGCCGGCAGCGGCGTGCTCAGCACTTCAGAGCCCGCATCGGTCAGCCGCTCCACAACGGCGGCGGACGGAGTTATTTCAAGGACATCTTTTACGAAGGTCACCTGGGGCAGGCCGAGGTGGGCGGCCAGTTCCGGCCCCACATGGGCCGTATCGCCATCGATCGCCTGTTTGCCGCAGAGGATGATGTCCCAGGGCCCCCGGCTCTGCAGTGTGCGTGCCAGGGCCAGAGATGTCGCCCATGTGTCGCTGCCGGCGAATTCTCTGCCGCAAACCAGCAAGGCATGGTCCACCCCGAATGCCAGCACCCCGCGCAACATCGTTTCGGCCTGAGGCGGTCCCATAGTCAGGGCGGTTATCTCTCCCCCGTATTCCTGGCGGAAACGGAGGGCTTGTTCCACTGCGAAAACGTCGAGGGGGTTGAGAATGCTCTCAACCCCTTCGCGCCGGAGTGTCCGCGTCTGAGGATCGATCTCCACCTTTGTTGTATCAGGTATCTGTTTTACACAAACCGCAATACGCATGGCGTTCACTCTTCCTCTTGAGGGGTGACGGGAACAGAAGCGGGACCGGCGATCGATCCGGGCGGATGGAACGCCGCCCCCGGGGAAATACCGTGGTCTGCAAAAAAGCCTCCCCTGACACCCAGAACATAGCTTACAGGCACTTTCGGAGAAACTTTGCGCAGATCATAGGGAACCAGCTCTTCGATTTGCTCTATGATGCCCTGATCACTTATAAAAGCTACAGACAGCGTCATATTGGTGTTCTCCATCACCAATGCGGGTTTTTCCGGAGTTTCGAAAACGAAAAGCATGCCGTGTCCGGGCAAAAGCTCCCGGCGATCCGCCAATCCTCTGCGGCGCAGTTCAGGGGTGTCG
>PUMZ01000329.1 GCA_003551565.1 Candidatus Brocadiaceae bacterium
AACCGCGTCCTGTAGGGACGCCACATCATTGGATGTTTTCTGCGATGTTCGGATGGTTTCGTAAACGGGATGCGCGAATACGTGGCGGTATGTGCCGTCCCTACAGGACGGGTCTTTGGGGAATTGGGCGTTTTCCCAGGGCTTACACCCTGGGCTGGTATGTTATGCCTTTTCAAGGCAATAAGGATTTTTATTTTATTTCTGTACATCCTCAATTTGTTAACGATGTATTGCAACTAAGGACCCTAATTCTCTTTCAAAAAAAAACTTGAAAAAGAATTAACAGTACGAAAAACGACAAGGACGAACGGAAATTATCCAAAAACCAGCACCGAATACTGAATACCGAACACAGAACACCGAACCCCCATTGACTACATCCCGAACGCCTGCAATGTGAAGTTCAGCCCGGTACCGACAGTAACGGCGACCAGGACCATGATGCATGCCGATTTGATGGTATCGACCAGACCAAGCTCCTTATACAGAATAACAAATGTTGCCACGCAAGGGAAGTAAATGATCAGTATTACGCTGGCGACAATCAGTTCTCGCAGGTCCAGGGCGAGGTAGCCGAGCATGCCGACCGCAACGTCTTTACGCAGAAAACCGACGATCAGCGCGCCGACCGCATTGCCGGGCAGACCGAACATTGTCTGCACAAATGGGCTGAACACGCGGTCGAGCAGGTCGATCACTCCGACCATGTAGAGTATCTGCACGATGAAAACGCCCAGCAGAACATACGGCAGCGCTTCTTTGATGAAGCATTGCAGGCGCAGGTAAACTTTCCTCAACAGCGAACGCCAGTAGGGCATGCGATAGGGCGGTATCTCAGCGAGTATCTCCGGCGTTTCGCCTTTGAGCATGAATTTCATCGCTACGCCCATCGAGACCCAGAGGAAAAGGAGCGTACCCACGATGACCGTCATGCCAATTATCCCGGGACGGTGGCTGAAGGCCGACGGCCACTCCGCCAGCAGCTCGTCGGCAAGGTGCGCGGTCATCACGCCCTGAACATGCCCGACGCCCCGGATATACGTCGTCACCAACCCGTGATGCACGCTCCCCAGCAGCCCGGAAACCATGGCGATCTGCGCCATGCACGGCACGCAGATGGAGACCAGCGTCAGCGCTATAAAACGCTCCTTTCTTGTCTCAAGAACACGTCCCGCCAGCACTCCCGGCACGTTACATCCCAGACCGAGCATCATCGGCACAATCGAGAGTCCATGCAGACCCACCCTGTGCATGAAGGTATCCACCAACACACCCAGCCGCGGAAGATATCCGATGTCCTCCAGCAGGCTCAGGATGAAATAAAAACAGAAGATGTAGGGGAGGATAACAACGATGGGAATGAAAAGGCCGGTCGTCAACAGGCCAAACGAGAGTTCGAGTTCGACATTTCCTTCTATCAGATCGCCGATCAGAATCCCGTGCAGGAACCCGCCTCCGCCCAGTAAAGAGGATATCCGTTCCGTGACCGGCAGCCAGAAGGTCTCAAAGCCCAGTTCAATGGTCAGATGCAGTGTTTCCCCGACATACGCGATGAATGAGAAACTCAGAAAAAGCACGAGCAGCGCGATAAAAGGGCCGATGATCGGGTGGACACTCGCATGGCTGAACTTCTGCTTCCAGGTCGGGTGCCTGTGCTCGAGTACCTGCACCCCCTCGACGACCTTACCGATCGTCTTCCATTTTTTGTCGGGATCGCTCTCAAGACTGGAAACCACGGCGTCGGAAAGCTTATCGGTAATGCTTTTAATCCCCTCGCCGCTCAGAGCGCAGGTCGTCACTACGGGAATGCCGAGCATGCGGCTGAGTTCCTCTGCATCGATGTCGATACCATGTTCGAGCGCTTCATCCCACATGTTGAGCACAAGGAGCATGGGCTTTTTGGCCTCGATCAGTTCGAGTGTGAGCTGCAGATTGCGCTCAAGGTTCGTGGAGTCAATGACATTAATGACCAGGTCGCCCTCGGCGAGCATATCGACGGCGACTTCTTCGGCTTTGTTGGTCGGGTCGAGCGTATAAGCGCCGGGCACATCGACCACTTCGTGTACCTCGCCGTCAAGAGTCAGTGATCCTTTAGTGAACCCGACGGTTGTGCCGGGATAATTTGATGCCACGACATGGGTGCCGGTGAGGCGTGAAAAAATCGCGCTCTTGCCGACATTCGGGCTTCCCATCAGTAAGATTTTCATAAGAAATGCTCCTTTTAATAATTATTTCGGTTTCGACCTGTTTGAAATGAGCGGTTGATGCTGCATACGTTGCCGGATGCCGATTCCTCTTCAGTTAAAAAATCCTGCGGGTGATTGCTGTATTCGGCCGCCGTATGCCTGCTGATATAGCCATCCTGCATAATTTCTTGTAGCGACTGATCCAGGGTCTGCATACCCTCCGACTGTCCGGTCTGTATGACGTTGCCGATCTGGTGCATTTTCCCGTCCCTGATCAGCGCTTTAGTAGCGGAGTTGGCCACGAGAATCTCGGCGGCGGGGGAACGTCCCTTGCCGTTATCCCAGGGCACAAGCCGCTGGCAGATGACGATGCGCAGCGTCGATGCCAGTTGATCCCTCGCCTGCCCCTGCTGCGCCGCAGGATATTGACTGATTATCCTTGAAACGGTCTGCACGGCGTCGGAGGTATGGAGTGTGGCAAAAGTAAGATGTCCGGTTTCGGCCATCGTCAGCGCCGCCGAGGTCGTTTCCAGGTCACGCATCTCGCCGACTACGACTACGTCCGGGTCCTCACGCATCGCCCGGCGCAGCGCTTCCGAAAAACTTGCGGTATCGCTGCCGACTTCCCGCTGGGTCACCAGCGATTTGCCGCTCCGATGCCGGTATTCCACAGGGTCCTCGATCGTATGGATATGACAGGCCCTGGTCTGGTTGATTTTATTGACGATGCTGGCGATCGTGGTGGATTTACCCGACCCCGTCGCACCGGTGACCAGTATCAGTCCGCTGTGCATATCGGTTATTCTTTCCAGAACGGCCGGCGGCAGTCCGATTTCATCAAACTCAAAAAACTCATCCGGCAGCAGCCGGATGGCCGCCGCAGGCGTATTCTGCTGACGGTAAAGATTGATCCTTAGTCGGTGCCCACGCCCAACGGTCACGCCCGTATCCAGCTCATTAGTGCGTTCAAATTCAGCCCATTTATCTTCCGAAATGACTTTGCGCACCGCTTTTTCTATCTTCTGAGCCGTTACTAAGCCGTAGGAATGAACAGGTTTGAGAAAACCGTGGATGCGGACAACCGGTTTTTCCCCGACGGCCAGATGCAGGTCCGAGCCATTTTTCGCAGCTAACTTCTCTATCAGTTCCGTTATGTCCAGTAGGCTGTCACTCATTAATATCGTTCCCTTGTCTGAATAGTGTTCTCTATTTGAACTCATGCTCCAGAATCGCTGAAGAAGCGACCGGCTCGCCGTGCATCGTGGCCGGTTCGAACTCCATTTCCTCAGCCGCCTGAACAGCGGCCCTGTCCAGCGAAACCCTTCCGCTTGAGCGTGTTATTTCGACTTCACCGACATTCCCCTTTTCATCGACGCTTACCTGAACGGTTATTTTTCCTTTTTGCCCGAGCACTTGAGCAGAGGCCGGTATTTCCGGTTTGAATTCTCCCACGGGCCGTGCCGGGGTGAACAGCGCTTCATGTTCGCTGAGATTTCTGACGACCTCGTCCGATATCGTCCCGCCTTCGCCGGGCGCGATGATCACGGACGGGCGGATCAGTATCAGCAGTTCCGAGCGTGTAGATGTCTGCCCTTCGCTTCTGAACAAACGTCCCAGGAGCGGTATTCGGCTGATGATGGGCAATCTTGATCTTTTTTCCTCCTCGCGTTCACGTATCAGCCCGCCGATCACAACCCAGTTCCTGTCCTCCGCCACGATCGTCGAGACCACCGAGCGCTGCAATATGTTCTGAGTCCTGAGCGACCCCACCCCGTAATCGAGCGTCCTGGGCTGCCCGAAATCGGTCTCCTCCTGCAGCACCCTCAGCGTAACGCTCCGGTCCGCATGAATCTTGGGCGTCAGAAGCAGCGTCATGCCGATGTCACGGTCGGAGATGTTCGGCGTAACGACTGTTCCGACCTGGCGTCCGGTGTCGGGATCGATCGTCGGTTCCGACTCGACGGAGTCCAGAAATTTGCTCTGACTGCCGATGAATACCTGCGAGGCTTCATTATTGGCTACCATCAGGGTCGGCGTTGCGAGCTGCTGCAGTTTCCCCTCACTCTCCATCAACCGGATGCGTGCTCTGATCCTGTCGGAAAGATGACCGAGAATCGCCGTTCTCGGGCTATGCCCGGTCGCTCCGCTTAGCTGGGTGCCGAGCACGGACTCCAGCACGTCGGCGCCGGGCCTGTCGGCGGGCATGCTCTGGAATGAGCCGCCCTCCCAGGAACTCTGCCCGGCGTAAAAGTCGCTGCGCTCAAAAAGCCAGTCGATGCCCATCGACCGCCCGTCGCCGACATCCAGCTCCATCACCCTGACCTCGAGGAGCACCTGCGGCTTGGGCCGGTCGAGCTGCTCGATCGTCCTTTTGATCTCCCTGACGGCATCGGCGTCGTTCGACCTCAGCATCATGACATTTGTCGGCGGGAACGCCGAGACGAAAACGAGGTTGATGTCGAACTGGTAGTCTTCGTCAACCGCATGCAGCCGCATCAGGTCCCGATAGTCCTCCAGCAGCCCTCTGTCGGGTCCGTCAACCGTATCGGTATCCCTGCCCGGCTCGTCGCGCGTTCTTCTGTCTCTGTCCGTTGTTGTTACGCTGGTTCCACCGCCGCTTTCCAGGTGCTTTGCCCTCCCGGCGATGCGGTCCATCCGGCTCAGCGCACGGTCCATCGCCGCTTGATCGTCGCCCATGCTCTCCGACGGCCGTATCCAGACGACCCTGTCGGCGAAAAGGTTACGCAGCGATTCACCGATGTCTTTCGTATCCGAATATTTAAGCTGCACGGTTTCGACCGTCTCTTCTTTGTAAATTTCCCTCTCGACGCTGTGCTCTTCCCGCGTGACGATATGGTATATACCCTCGGTGCTCTCCTGCACCATCAGCCCCGCCCGCCGCGTGCCCGCCCTCAGCGCCTGTTGCACCGTAACGTTGCTCAAGTAAAGTGAAACGCGCTCCGTCTCGGCCTTGCGGCTCGCAATAACCTGTATAGCACCGCTGCGCGTGAGCAGTTCGGCAAACTCACCGATGGAGATGTCGTCGACGCTGATCACCTCCATACGCACGGAATCACCGTCACCGGCGCCTGCAGCATTTCCGGAGCCAATCGGGCTCCAGGGAAACAGAAACAATAACACAACAACCGTCAGGAACAGCCATGCCGTCACTGGGAATCCTGCCAAAGACCTGTACTGTCTCATATCTGTCTGCATTGTTCTCACCTGATTAAATGAATGGAGTCCGGATCAGCGGCCGGTGCGATTTTTACGCCCCGATGCGTGATTTTTAATATATTTAACTCGTATCTTATCACCTCACCGCTATCGTCCGTCAGTTCCAGCGATAACGTATCGTTTTCATTGACGAAGACATTCCGCCGCCGCTGCGGCAGTTTCAGCATCGCGATCGAGCCCCCGTTTTCAAAAACCATCATTGCCTTCAACTCGATTCCCGACGGGACCGAGCGCGTTGCCCTCCTGACGCCGTCCTCTTGTGCGTCTTCCCTTGGATAGTCAGGCTCTGCAGCGTCATCTTCATACTGAAACGGGTCCCTTGTAGCCGTCACTTCGCTCCATGCGCCGGCAGCGCCCACGATACCGATCAAGACCGTCAACGATAATTTTTTTAAAACCTTATTATTCCTCATTTCTTTATCCTCTTATTGAAAACTGAAATTCTGTTCGATTCAGATATATGTTCTATAAGTTGCTGGTTTCTGGTTGCTGGTAAACAGCCTAACGACTCAGACCAATGCCCTCTGAACACTGAACACTGAATACCGAATACTGAATACCGAACACCGAATCGCCTTCCCCGCCGTTGCCGTTAATTCCTCATTCCTCATTCCACATTATTTCTCACCTTTCTCACAACGCTCCCCGCTGGGCGGACAGCAGCGCCATGAAAAAGGCGAAGTAGATGAACCCGACCATTCCGCCCACAATAGCATACATCGTCGGCTCGACTAATTTTGACAGCAAGCTGACTCTCCTGCGCAGGAAATCTTCATTGTAATCGGATACTTCCGCCAGCGCCTCATCAATTCCGCCGCTCTGTTCCCCGACTTCGACCATCGCGTACGCGTTCGGGCTGAGTTTTGCGAGTGTTGTCTCGCCCATCGACCGGGTCAGTGAATGTCCTGCCTGAACGGATTCCCTGATGTAGCGAAATTGTGCCGAATAATGTATATTTCCCATGGTGTTTTCCACCAGCGTAAGCGCGTGGATAATATCAACGCCGCTGCCAATCAGAGCGCCCAGGGTGCGCGTCCACATCGCGTTGGCGTGTGAGCGGAACGCACCGCCCAGCAGCGGTATCTTCAGCAAATTCCGGTCAATAATGTCACCTGTTGCCGGCCAATTCCGGAGTAAGAGCAGGGACACTATCAGCAGCACGGGCGTTACCAGCACATACAGTCCATATGCCTGAAAAAAGGCGGTGACATCGAGCAGCGCCTGGGTCACGGCCGGTATCTGTCCGCCGCGCTGCCCTTCCATAAAATCGATAATAGTCGGTATAACACGGGTCGCCATGAACCAGGCTATTCCGATCGCTACCAGCATGACGAAGCAAGGGTAAGAGAAGGCGTGTACTATTTCATTACGCAGTTTGCGGCCTTTCTCCATCAATTCGGCGCAATAGCCCAGCATCTGGTCGAGAGTACCATTATTTTCGCCGACCGCTATCAACCCGAGCGCGACCCGGCCGGTGAACGATGTCTCTTCATCCAGCGCCGTGCTGAACGCCGTTCCGTTCCTGACACGCTCGCGCACCCGCAGCAGGCCGTTTTTGAG
>PUMZ01000355.1 GCA_003551565.1 Candidatus Brocadiaceae bacterium
AACTGGAACCACATCACGCCTTTGGCCGCCAACACTAGCGCTTCTTTCGTCAAGTCCTGCAATGTGTGGAAAAAGTTTTCTATGATGTCATTCAAGGCCATCAGAAATGGCGCTGCCTCGATTCCGCGCTCTCTCCAGGTAAGATCTCTCCAGGTAGTGTCGGCCGGATCCATTGCTTCTTTAATGATATCGGCCACGCCTTCGCCAAGTATAGCGTCGTAGTCTACATCCACGCCCGCATCTTTTGCTTGTTTCTGTGCATACTTCACCTGTGTTTTGATCAACGTCTCCCAAAACTCGTCGCTTAGCGGCTCAATACCTTCTTTGCCAATGATTTCCTCAAACCGATGGCGAGCTTCCGGCGACACCCAGTCTTGGTCACGCCAGCTGCGCTGGAAATCTTCGCCCAAGTGGTCCATCAAGTCTTGCCCCAGCGTATCCGCATCGAACCGACCCTCTTGGCCTTTGATGAAGCGCTCCGTTTCTTCGCCTAGTTCGTTCAGAAATTCCACAACGGGGTTTTGCACCGCATCGCCGCCGACGGACCAGCCAAGGCCGCCGGCGCCGGCCGCTAGGCCCAAGCCCTTGGTCAGCTTCGTGATGAACGCCCACTTCGGGTGCGTCTTCGTTATCAGGTTGGTCGCTTTAAGCAACGCCGCCCCTAGGGTACTTAGGAGGTTTGCTACTACCGACACGGTGTAAAACAGCTCTGGTACCGTGCGCTCTCTTTCGGCATATGTCGCAAACACATCTCCCCATCCAACAGGCCCGCCTTCAGGCATTTCGCCGGCCGCTATCCCGGGTGCTAGCCGCCCCTCCGCATAACCCGGCACCCCAAGAAACTCCAACACACCCGCCGGACCCTTGCGCAAGGCGTCGGCCGGTATAACGGCCTCTTGGTGATGCACTACGCCGGCCACTTGGTCACGACCGCCGCTGCCGGTCCAGGATGTGCCGCTCTGCCAGTTTCCGTAGACATGGCCTGGCCAGTTGGGGTTGAGTTCTAATTCTGCCGGTCTTAGGTTGGCCCCCTCTGTTGGTGCAAATCCCGACCCCATGTGCTGTGCAAACAACCGGCGCACTTCATCGCCCATCTGCCCGAACGCTAGGCCGGCGTGTTCCTCAAACTCCCGCTGGAACGTGCGCCAGTAAAACTGCGCCGAAACGGCCGCTGCCGCTTTATAGTATTCTTCAGACCCTTCTTTGAAACCGGTTTGTTCCAGCACGTCTTCGAACAACCGCTGATTGATAGACGATGCAAACCTGCCGTGTGGATGCTCTGCATTTGCTTGTCCGACAAACGATTGCATCACCGCTTCCCACGTCGACGCACCGGCGGCCACGCCTTCGGCTACAGCTATCGCTTCAATCAGGTCGCCCACGCCTGCGTGCCCCACGGCCGCCTCGATCTGCGACGTGACGTCTCCCGTTACCGGCTCCCGGGACGTACCGACACCAGCGTCGCCGGCCCCAACGTCCCATCCTTCGTACATAAGCGCTTCCTTAGAAATGCTGTCAGGGCTGGTTGTTCTCAGTCTGTCAAGACGCCCCAAACTCTCGTACCAAGAGGAATATGCGCGATACCAGCGGCTCTGCTCTTCCCGCAACGCTTCTGGGTCGACGGCTGGCTCGGTGTGAGGTTGGGGTCCAGTCATTGTGTCTATGTCGGATACGTCCACTTGTGGTCGCACGAGCTCGTCTCTGGCGCCGATCGTGGATTCTATTTCCCCGATGCCGCCTATTTCGTCCATAAACGGCACACGCTCTGCCACCCAGTTCCAAGACGACACGACCAGGTCACTCATTAAGTCCCGCAGGTTGCTGGTGATGTGCTGGAACGTAATGACGACGGTGTCAATGGTCTTGCTAAACACACCGGCGTCTTCTTGCTCCCACGCTTCCCGCACATCGTCCCACCAAGCACGAACCCGCTCTCCGGCTTCCGGCCACATGACATCGACTGTCCAGCGCCACATGCGGGTCTCCGTCAAAGTCTTGCTTAGGTTTTGCAGCCATTCCACGAGTGTTGTGCTCAGGAACCAATCCCATGCACCGCCGCCGGTCGAAATCATCCATTCCCAGCCGTCTGCCAACGCATCGCCGACATTGTGGATGACTTGCACCCAGTCGGTGTCTGCTAGCCATCGCCAAGCGTCCCGTGCCGTCTCAATGCCCCACGACCACACTGTAGATAGTAAATCATAAACGTATTCCAAAACGTTTGTGACCCATGGTGCGCCGTCATCCAGCCATTCCCAGGCATCCTTTGCCGTTTCGATAGCCCAGTCCCACACGCCGTCCAACAGCCGCTTTACGTCTTCGATCTTTTCCACCCAAGTGGTGTCTGTCAGCCATTCCCAAACGTCGCCGCCGGTATCAATGGCCCAATCCCATGCCTCATCCAGTCGTGTACGAATGGCGTCAAACGTCGGCTGTAGGTACCGCTCCCACACCGATGTGACCAGGTCGCGCACGCCCAGCCAGTTCTGTTCCCATGCCGTGTACAGCACATAGGCACCCGCTGCCACCCCGGCCAGCGCCATCACAATGGGGCTGGTAACGACACCGACGATAGCGCCTAGAGCCGCGAATGTTTTGACCGCCAACAGCAGACCGGTGGCTAAGACGCCCAGCACCGAAACCGCGCTCAACACGACGCCGCCGAACATGACCACCCGTGTGATGGTGTCCCGTGTTTCTTGATCCAAGCTACGCAAATGCTGTATGCCCGCCGAAAGATACTCATTCAATACGGTCAGCGGACCCACAAACTGCACAGCAATTTCTCGTCCCAAAGCGGTCACTTGGCCCCGCAAGCGGTTGCTTTCGTCGTTAAAGTGTGCCAGACCACGGATTGCCTGTTCGCTGGTCACGATGCCCAGCTCCCGGGCTTTTTGCATCAGTTCGTCGATAGAGTCCGCACCCTGCCGCATAAATGGCACCAAGCGACGCCCGGTGTCGCCCATAACACGCATAAGGGCAGCGGACATCTCTGCCTCGCTGCCCAGTTCCTTTGTGGCATCTGCTACGTCCATGAGCAAGTCTTCCATGGTGCGCATGCGGCCTTCATTGTCGGTCAACTGCACGCCAAGTCTTTCGAAGCCTTCCAACTGCTGCTTGTTACCCCTGGCGGCTTCCGCTGCACGCCGGCCAAAGCTGCGCAGTCCCCGCTGCAACGTCTGCATGTCCGAATTGGACTGTTCCGCCGCAAACCCTAGCGCCTGGATGGACTCCGCAGCGATGCCGGTTTGCTTGACCATGCCCATAACTTCGTCAGCATATTTGGCCGACCGCTGTGTCAGAAGCATAATACTCCCCGACAGCGCAGCCGTGGCAAGCTGGGCTCGCCGGGCGACACGCTGGATGCTGCGGTTGTAGCCTTCCAACTTCTGTTGTGCACGGTTTAAGCCCCGAATTAAGTTTTGGTCCCTAACACCCAGCTCGACATACGCTTCGCCTAAACTAGCCATTTACTCACCACCCTGCGCTTTCTGCTTTTTCAGCCATTGTCTCATATCGGAAGCGCTGCTAAAGCTGGGCGCCTCTTTCTGCTTGCCCAGGAGTTGTTTCGGTTGCAGCGCCTTGCGCCCTTTAATCAACGGTATGGGCATGTTGTTGACAATCCAGCACGCCAACACGGCGTTTTCCTGCATCCGGTCCTCCATGCGCTCCTTGTACCCCTCGGCGCACGCACGGTACTCCATCTGGTCCATTTCCCAGTATTCGTTAGGCGTGATGCCCATGCGCATGGCGTACTTTAGCTGTCCGTAGTAGTCGATGCCTTCGGCTTCGGCTTCGCCGCCGGCTTTTTTTCCGGTTCTTCGTCCGTCTCAATGCCCATAGTGCCCAGTACCAGTTGCACAATCATTTCCATCAGTTCTTGATATTTCTCGGGTTCCTCGTCCATAGCTTCGTCGACTAGTTCATACACGTCTTTGAGCTTCAGCTTCGGCTCGTACGTGCGCATGCCGACCCACAGCAGCACGTGCAGCGCTTCCATGCCCAGTCCCTCCTGCAGCACTGCTGTGATCGGCTTGCCCAAATGTTTTTCGGCATTGGCGATGGATAGGTTGTTCAACTTGACCGTGCAGTTCCGTCCTGCCAGTTCGATTTCTGCGACCTTGCGCATAATACAATACCCCCGTTAGCAAGCTAGTTTTTCTTTTTCTTAGACCTCGCTGATTTCGTTCAAGCGGATGTTGAAACTCATGTTCGTTGCGTCTTCGTCCGGCGGGCTGGGGTTGATGTTGGTCACAAAGCCTTCGGACTCCCACTCCTGCGGCGTACTGCCGCCGGCCAGACTAAACTTGACTTTGATGCCGTGGCCGTCGTCGTCAAACGCATCGTCGATGATGATCTCTTGTCCGTCGTCGTCTTCGATATACCGCAGCGTGCCGCCTAACGTAGCGTTTTTGCGGCCCTGCAAAAAGTCGGACCAGCCGTCTTCCTGGTCCATGTGTCCTGCGTCAATTTCGGTTTTGTCAATGTTAAAGTTCCAATCGACCCGGCCGCCGACGTTGACGTACTCATTCCATTCGCTCGTATCCGTGTCCCAATCCGCAATTTCTAGCTTGCTAACTTTACCAGCAACTGGATTTGCCATAGCTCACCCTCCTGTTCTAGTTAACCTCGGTGACCTTGCCGGTCAGCCGAATAGTAAACGACATATTGGTCACGTCCTCGTCTGGTGGCGACGGGTTGACGTTCGTGACAAACCCGCTGGCGCTGTACTCCTGGCCGTCTTCCTCGAACTTGAATGTGACCGTCTCTGTATCCCCATCCGCGAACGCGTTTGTCATCAGGGCCAGCTGCCCTGCGTCATCTTCGATATACCGCAGCGTGCCTCCGATGGTGGCGTTCTTGCGGCCCTGCAGAAACTTGCTCCATCCGCCTGTAATGTCCATGTGCGACCCGTCGATCTCGGTTTTATCCAAATTGAAGTTCCAGTCGACACGTCCCTTGACGTCGCTGCCGGCGAACGTCAGTTCACTTACTTTGCCGGCTACTGGTGTGCTCATGCTGTTTCACTCCTTTGCGTTCTCAGGTTAAGCACAAAAATAGGACGGTTATTCTCGTCGTGCTGCAGCCAATGCTCGCTGCCTTCGCACCAGACGGTATAGCCCGTCCCGTTGCTGTTTCCGTTCTCTTCGTTCTCGTCCTCTGGCACATGCCACACGCCGTGGTACACCAGCGTGTCTTTGATGCTGCGTATCTTGCTGTACGCTGTGGGGTATCCGGCGCCCCCTTCTCCCCGGACACGCACCTGCACGCCCGGGTACTCAATCTCATCTGCATAGTGCGGCTGTGACCCTGGTGTGTCGTATAGCGTGATGCACGTGTCGGGTTTTGCCGGCTCTTGGCCGACGTGTATGGACCAACCAGACCCGGCCCACAAATCACCCAGGTCTTCGTCCTCCAGTATCTTGGCGATGTCGTATGCAGCGCTCACAGCCTCACCTCACTCGATTTGCGTCGATAATGCGGCGCATATACTGTTGCTCGTTGCGTTTCAGCGGTCCGGTCAAGTACTTCGGACCCGTCCCCGGCTCTTGCGGTTTGTACTCCAAATCTTCGTGCATGACCAATGCGTACCGCTCCGTAAACGACACCCGGACCCGGCTGCGGTCCATCAGCTCCGTCGTGCTGCTTCCCCGCAAATCGCCTTTGTCAAGTGGTGCAAGTTGGCTGGCTTCGGACTCTAAGTGCGTGCCAATTTGGGTCAGCACTTGCGGCTGCACATCCGTAGTTTGTTTGATAAGCCTGTCCAGGTTGCGACTGACCTTATCAATGCCGCCGATGCGCTCAATCATAAATACACCGCCCAGTGATCCGTCTTGCCGTCGACACGCACATGCTGCTGCAGCGTTTTGGGTTCCCTGGCATCGGCGCCGGGGTTGCCTGTGTGCTCGCCCTTTTGCAAGCGGCCTTCCAAGTCGATGGCCTTGCCGGTGTACACTACGGCATCCGCCACAATCTCTTTGCCTTCCTTGTCGCGTATCAGCTGCGTCTTGTCCTGCCAGCGTACACGGATAATCTGCGGGTCGCTCCATGACGGTTCGCCCCAGCTGCCATTGCCGGTGGGGTACCAGTACGTAGCTGCCTGGTTGCGTCGCATGACGCTCATCGTATAGCGACACCTCCTGACAAACAACCCCGCAGGAGCAGCTTGGCCTCCCTCGACAGGTGACCCGTCCGTGCTTCCGCCACCACTTGCTCGGCGTATGTCTCGGAAGCATCACCGGCTCGCACTTGTGTTACACCCCGCTGGGCTGCGTCGTCAGTAGCGGTGGCCAATGCGACCGCCTCTTCGCAGCAGGCGTCCAACACGGCGTCGGGAATGTCTTCTTCGACGATCCACCCCCGCCGGGTTTTGTACTTGCGCGGGAACGCCCGTTCTTGGTCGGTTTCGGCTTTCAAGCCTTGGTACAGCTGCACGTCGATAGACGTTGTCGCCGCTCGGATGGCGGCGTTTTTCTGATCATCCGTTAGTGCATCCCAATCGGCCGACCGCATGTGTGCGTCAAAATACTGGTCCGCTTCCGCCCGTGATACGTACATGTGATCACCCCCGCAACGCTTCGATCAGCTGTTGCTTGTTCATGTCGTAGTAACGATCAACCTTCCGGCTGGCGGCCTCTTTGCGTAGGTCGGCGTATAGCCAGGCTTGGTAGTCCGGCAGTGTAGCCGCCTCTTTTTTCTCCCGCTGTTCTTCCGCTTCCCTAACTGCTTTTTCCGCCGCCAGACGCCGGGCACGGTTAAAGCTTGCTAGTCCCATCATCACCGCACCTTTCTGCAGAAGCGGACGACAAACGCCGCCCGCTGGTCTCGTGTTCGTTATTAGTCGCCGTCAACCACAGTCAGCGTTACCGTCCATTCCGTTTCCTGCAGCTCCGGATGCTGGTACCCCTCTTTCAACTTGATGGTTAACTCCAGCTCGTCAT
>PUMZ01000053.1 GCA_003551565.1 Candidatus Brocadiaceae bacterium
ATATGTGTTGTACCCCCCCCCAATCGCGCCGTCAGCGGATGCAGGCGGTTTTCTCGGGAGCGACCCTGCCCGTTCCTCCTGTCAGTATCAGGATAAATCTCTGGTATCAGGATGCCGTAAGCCGCGGCACTCTGCCGAAGGAATGGCCAGGCGATACCGTTGCCGACATTGAAGACCGACTCGGTTTCTGCCGTTCGGCCCGCTGGCGGGCCGGGCCCCGTCTGGTATTCCCCGGCAATACAGTAAAAGAAGCGGATCAAGGTGATCAGCATATCACCCGCTATGAGTTTCCCGGCGAGGCGCTGGAAAAAGTTGAGCAGAGAACGACCGAACAGGCGCGGGCCGGTATGCGCGGCACTACTGTCAGGTATCCGGTGAACGATAAAGCCTCGTGCAACGCCCTGCTGAAAGCTCTGGAAAACGCTCGGCTGAAAGCTGATCTGGCGGGATTTTCTGATTTTGAACGCGACACCGGTGACGCAGGATTGCCGCTGCTCATTCTCGGCTCCTGTCCCGCGCATGCGCTGATGCTCGATTGGTTCGGTTATCAGAACTTTTTTTACGCGCTGGCCGATTATCCTGAAATTCTCTCGGAATTAATCTCGGCGCTTGAAACGATATACCGACGCGACCTGTGGGAAAAGGCGCTGCGAACCCAGGCGGAGCTTATTATGCACGGCAATCATCTCGCCGATGCTACGACCCCGCCGCCGCTGTTCCGCCGGTTTTTCCTGCCTTATTTTCAGCAGTTCAACGCCCGCGTGCATGAGGCCGGGAAAAAAGTGTTGTGGCACTCCGACGCTCAGATGGGTACCCTTCTGGAACTGGTACTGGAGGCCGGCTTCGACGGCGCCGACTGTCTGGCCACTGCACCGCTGGTGAAACAGACAATGGCCGATTACGAGCACGTCTGGCAGGGCCGAATCGTGAAATGGGGCGGACTGCCCGGCACCCTGTTCAATCCGGAAGTTCCGGAATCGGAATTTGTTGAACATGTTCGATCTTTGCGGACACTCACCCGCGACAGGCCCGGCTATATCATCGGCGCCTCGGACAACGTCATGCCCGGGGGGTGTTGGGAACGTGTCAAAATGCTGAGTGATGCCTTTTCTGTCGAAACCAAGCGTTCAATAAAGGCGTAGATTCAATGCAACTATCTTTATTGAAGGCAGTTACGACATGGGAGGCCAGCGACAAAAGCCGCCCCGCGATTCCGGCATAAAACCTTCTTTAGTAAGGTTTACGTAAAATCACCGAACGCTCAAGGCCACTAAAGGGGATACCCCTATAAATTAATTCGGACAGGATTGAACTGTTGCTGGATCGACTGCCGGCATCGACAGCGACTTGTTTGTGATTTACATTTGAAAACAATAAAGATTGTGTGTTACACTCTGTCAAATCGTGAAAACCTGGCTGAACTGCAAGGCCGCCTCGTGCGGCTCTGCGTCCTTACGAGCCAGGCTCTCTGGTATGCTTTCGAGTTTGCCCCCTGAAAGGGGGTCTGAACAACCCTGCATGATAGGAGACTGCCCATGAACACCGAACAACCCGAATTCGTCATCAATTGCGATGGCGGCTCGCCGCTCTACGACCTGGGACGCTCATGGCGGGAGTCCCGTGTCCTTTGCGAAAGACCGGCCGCTTGCTCGGACCTCGCCATCGCCGCCGACGGCTCCGTTTTGTGCCCATATGAAACAGGTGAGAACAACTATCGTGAACGACTGGTCTTGAGCCGATTCTCTCCGGACTGGTTGCTCGCAAAGTGGAATGAATCCAGAACCAAATCAGGGGCAATCAGATGAAATCTCCAAAAAACATTTTTGGTAAAATACAGTTTTCTGCAGATTACAATGTCATCGCCCTGGGCGCCTACCATCTGGATATCCATTCGCCCGACCATAAAGGGCTGGAAACCCGACAGCCGCCGACGTACCGTATCCCCTACAGGTCTCTGCTGCCGCAGGGACTAAATAATCTGCTCGTGGCCGGCCGCTGCATTTCAGCCGACCATACTGCGGCGGCATCGACAAGGGTTA
The DNA here is from genome assembly GCA_003551565.1 of Candidatus Brocadiaceae bacterium. Taxonomy (GTDB): domain Bacteria; phylum Planctomycetota; class Brocadiia; order SM23-32; family SM23-32; genus PUMZ01. The sequence continues at coordinate 2,040 of PUMZ01000053.1, forward strand.
TTCCTATTTCAGCCGCTCAGGGGCAGGCCGCGGGAACTGCTGCGGCCCTGGCGACCATGGCCGGGCTTTCCACCCGGGACCTGGATATTGCTGAACTGCAATATGTGTTGCGCAAACAGGGGGCGGAATTAGATACGTGAGTAGAAAGGAGAAGTTACCATTAACAATACCGGTAAGACTGGCATGAGGAAGAAAAATATGCATAACCAACGACCTGTTCCCGAGGGGAGTGTACCTCTGCTTACGGTAGAGGGAAGCGCCTATGATTGCGGTTACCAGTTGGGAATCGTCTGGCGGGAAGTGATACAAGCACGCGTCAGGGCGAATCCTCAGGCGCGTGAAACACCCTGGTGGGCGCGCCGGAACGGTGTGTTCAAGCGGCTGGTGGAACTGCATGCTCCCCATTTGCCCGACCTGATGTGGGGTCTGCAATGCGGAGCGGGTATGAAGCATCTGCCGCCTCTATCATGGCCTGTCCATGCAGGCGCGTTCAGCTCCTCTATTGCACCGGAAGAATGCACCTCGTTCAGTGTCACCCCCGCGGCCACCCTTGACGGCGGCCCTGTATCCGGACAGACCAAGGACCCCTCTTCGCCGGATCCGGCCATGCGTTATCTGGTGCTGCGTTTGCAACCGGTCGGCGCTCCCGCCTTCATGACCCTTACGTACCCCGGCGATCTGTTCGGCTACGGTTTTTCTTCGACGGGTATCAGCGCTTTCCGGAACAGTCTGAAGACCGGGACACCGGAAAAAGGATTACCCCTGGGTGTCTGGGGTCTGCTTGCCCTCTGTATGAAATCGCTTGATCAGATTCGGGAACTGACTTTGCAGCACGGTCTTCAAGCGGCCGGCAACATTCTGGTCATTGATCCTGATGGTCAATCAATGTCTGTCGAGTCCGCCGCCGGCGGCTTGACCTTCGTGCCCCCGGCCGATGACGGGTTTCAGGTCCATACCAACCATGTTATCGACCCGGCTCTGCGGCCCTATGAAAACGCCGACTGGGAAGGATTGCCCTGCTCCCAACACCGGTACCGGCGCATGTCGGAGCTTCTGGCCGGCGAAAGGGGGCGTTTAACGGCGGTCAAGTGCATGCAGTTTCTGGCCGATCATTACGGTTATCCCGGCTTGAGCATCTGCCGCCACCCGGATCCGGACGGCGGCGCCTACAGTCGTAACAAGTATACCGGCGCGGCGGTGGTGGCCGAACCGCGTAAAGGATTGCTGCATGTTGTTCGCGGACAGCCCTGCATGAACTGGCCCACAACCTATGCTCTGGCAACGCCAAACCGCATGAAAACAAGAAAATTAAAACAGTCAAGCATTAGATATGTTTGACACAACCTAAGGAGACCTAAGGAGGCAGTTATGAATAAAATCAATGTCATTGAAGTCGGAACGAAGACGCAACTGCTGCTTGACGATCATTTGATTGATGACGTATGGATGGTCCGCCGGGCTCCGGAAACCCCTGTCAAACATCTGGCCAACCCCATCCTGCCGAACAGCGGCGGGACCGTCATCTACGACCGGGAAGATAAAATTTTCAAGATGTGGTATGGCATCCCCATCCCCGGCACTCATGAAGCGCGCGGGGCGTATGCATTTTCCAGCGACGGTGTTAATTGGGAAAAACCGGAACTGGGGCTGGTTGAATATAACGGGTCACGAAAAAACAACGTGCTCACCACCAACGGCTTCGGCCATGTTCTTAAAGACCCCCGCGACCCGAATCCGAACCGTCGCTATAAGATGATGACCAAGCGCAAAGCCACCGCGGTTTCAGACGGCAGGGCTTTCGCCGCCTTTTCTCCGGACGGCATTCACTGGCAGGACCATCCCGGTGAGAAGTCGATCGTTCGAGGCTCTTCCGACGGCAACGGCTGCGTCTTATATGACGAATCGTCGGGGCGCTATATCAATTTCCGCCGTCCGACCATCCGGGCGGGCCGGCCCGGCGACTGGACGGAGGAACTGGGCATGCCGGAGACGCGCACCCGGAAAAATACCGATACAGCCGGTAAAACAGAATGGGAACTCAATATGGAGGAGGATTTTGCTGAAGCCAAAACCGGCAAAGGGTTTCCTTCCGAAAACGAATTTGTCTGGCATGAGGAAGCAGAAGACTATATACATCGTTATCTGCGAAAAGCCCCCTACGTCAATACCAGGGCTATAAGAATATACGGGAAGGGTGCGGATAAAGCCTGCAACCGCCGTATTGCCCGGGCCGAGAGCGAGGATTTCATTAACTGGACCGAACCTCAAGGGATTATTATGCCCGATGAGCTGGATCCGCCCAAACTTTACAGCATGCCGGTGGTAAGATATCTGGGATTCTACCTGGGCTTTCTGAACCTCTATAATTCCTGGGGGAAAAGAGAATATCCCGGCTGCCCGCAGGAACCGGAGACGATGGACACGCAACTGGCCTTCAGCCGGGACGGCTGGCGCTGGGAACGTCTGGCCAACCGGCCGGTATTCATACCGCGCGGTCTGATCGGTTCCTTTGACGGAGGAATGCTCAGCTCTGTCCGAATGGTTCCCTATGGGGAGGACCTGCTGTTTTATTACAACGGCTCAAATCACAGTCATAACGTACCCGGCTCGATTCGCGGTCTGGGCCTCGCGCGGCTCCCGAAAGAACGGCTGGTAGCGAGGACCGCGGGAGATGAACCGGGCATGCTGATCACCAAACCGTTCCGTCTGGAAGGTCAACAGTTGATGATCAACGCCAACGCCGCCGGGGGGGCGATCAGAGCCGAGATGACCGATGCGATCGGCAACCCCCTGCCGGGTTTCGAGGCCGAGAACTGCCGTAATGTCGAGTCCAATGATTTTCGTATCCCGTTGCAATGGCTGAGCGAAAACAAACTTGAACAGCATCGGGGAGAGGTCGTGCGAATTCGTTTTTTCCTTGCCCGCGCCAGACTTTACGCATTCATTTTCTGTTAATAAACATTAAACCTGAACCCAAATTTGAAAAAAGATAAGATGAATAAATACGACTTGCCCATGAACATCGGAACGGATCGGCAACTCTTTTTGGATGAACTTTTTTTTGATGACAGCGAAGGGATTGAAATAAGAGTTAATCCGCCGCATCAGGATTTCACCCCCGTCATGGTCGCCGACAGACCCTGGGAGCAAGCACTGGGTTGCTACAACACGGTTATACGGGAAAACGACCGGTTCCGCATGTGGTACGATGTGTTGAATTCTCGGGGCAGGCAGCAGGCGGGCTCGGAATGGAAGGGACGGTTTCTATGTTATGCCGAGTCCACTGACGGCTTGCACTGGGAGAAACCGGAACTGGAGCTGATTTCATTTCAAGGCAGTAAAAAGAATAATATTGTCGCTCCGTCGTCCGTCGGTGCCGATCAGCAGGGAGGAACCGTTTTTCGAGATGACTATGCCCCCGCCGAAGAACGCTATAAACTGTGGACCAAGTATCAGGCGAGCGAGGAAGATCGGCGACAGGGGATCACCACCGGCCTGTGGGCCATGGTGTCGCCGGACGGCTGGAGATGGCGGCTGCTGCAGGAAGGATATCCGCTGAATCGGGGCAACGCCGCGGATACCCAGTCGGTCTGTTTTTGGGACAGCGATCTGGGCCGTTATGTGGGATTTGTGCGCATCAAAAAGTTCCCGAAGGGCAGACAACGGACATGTTCGGTGGGGCTTATGACTTCCGATGATTTTCGCAACTGGACGCCGGCCAAAACCATATTCGCCGCCGATGAAAGAGATGAAAGAGCCCCGGTTCCACAGGGCATACCGGAAAGGCGTCCACCGGTTGATTTTTACGTTCCCGGCGGCATGAAGATCCCCGGTGTCCCCAATGCGTATATCATCCTTCCAAACGCTTACTATCACTGGCGTGAAGACGCATTCCCCTCCACCATGGACATAAGGATCGCGGCCAGCAGGGATCTGGAACACTGGCGCCAGCCACCGGATCGCGATCCTTTCCTGCGCCTCGGCCCCGATGGTTCGGCGGCCGCCGGCATGATCTTCGCCACCCCCCACCTCGTTCCGGTGGCGGATGAACTATGGATCTACTACTCCGGGGCCGGCAGTGATCACCGCGGGCAGCAGGGAGACCGGTCGCGAACCGGGATATTTCGGGCGGTTCTGCGGCGCGACGGTTTTTTCTCCGCCGACGCCGGTTATGAAGGCGGCACTTTTACCACCCCGGAACTGGTTTTTGCCGGCCGGCGCCTTGAACTCAACATGGACGGCAGCGCCGGTGGCTGGCTGCAGGTGGAGATTGTCGAAACCCGGGGGCAGCCGGTTCCGGGGTTCAGGCTGGATGAAGCAGATATTATTCGCGGTAACTCAGTGGAGAAGACCGTGACCTGGAAAGGCCGGCAGGATGTGTCCGCCCTGGCCGGAAAGCCGGTCCGCTTGCGATTTGTCGCGAGGTCGATGAAAATCTTTTCTTTCGGCTTCCCGGACGATCGGAACCAGCGTCAGGCAAAAGCCGAGGGGGGTAAATGATGAAAAACAGCTTCAGGACGAAAGTGAAAGTGGAAGAAAGATGCGGAGAGAGTGTGGTTGAGTTCAATATTGATGGTATGAAAAAGAAAAAACCAATCAGGATCAGAGGTAGTGTCTTTAACCAATTTGCGGTTGAGGGAACCAGGTTGCGCGCCAATTTTCACTGCCATCTGGCTCGTGTGAGGGAGGATCCAGAGTGGCCGGTCACCGCACTGGACCACTACAAGGCTCTCGGTTATGATGTTGTCGGCGGTATGTGCCATGACAGAATTATCAGGCCCGAGCCGGTGGACGGGATTATCGTCATACCGGGCGCGGAGGTGTCTTGCGGCGGCCATCTTCTGGGGATCGGCATCGAATCGATACCGGAGGGAGCCGGGGAGGG
>PUMZ01000360.1 GCA_003551565.1 Candidatus Brocadiaceae bacterium
ATAGAGAAAGTTAAAGGACAGAGCTGATATGTCTGTAAACGATAAAGTGCGGAAGGGGTTGGGAGAGAAGGTTCTCCACTGGCATGAACACTCGCCGAGGAGGGCTTATGTTACCATAAGGGCCGGTGACCTGAGGGAGGCGGCCGGGCTCCTCTTCAATGATTACGGGTTCAGGTTCTCGATCGCCACCGGGACGGACACACCGGAAAACATCGAAATAACATACCACTTCAGTTGCGATCAAACCGGGGAGTTTTTCTCGCTGCGGATCCACCTTGCGGATAAAGATAACCCGGAGGTCGATTCCATAGCGGATATTATGACCGGCGCCAACTGGATCGAACGGGAAATGTGCGAGTTGCTGGGCGTGAACTTTGTCGGGCATCCCAATCTGGAACGGCTCCTTTTGAACGACAATTGGCCCGAGGGCAGCTATCCGCTACGCAATACACAAGATGAAACAGGGGACGCTTAATGGTCGAAGAAAAAAAAGTTGTTATTCCCATTGGACCGTATCATCCCCTGCAGGAGGAGCCTGAGGCGTTCCGCCTTTATGTCGAGGGCGAACGGGTCGTTGATGTCGATATCGTGATAGGCTATGTTCACCGCGGGATCGAAAAATTGTCGGAGTCCAAGCATTATGACCAGGTGCCGTTCCTGGTGGAACGAATCTGCGGGATATGCTCCACCTCGCACCCGTTTGCCTACGTTAACGCCGTGGAAGACCTTGCCGGAATCGCAGTGCCGGAACGTGCGCTTTTCATACGCACGCTGACCGCCGAGCTTGAAAGGCTGCACAGCCATTTGCTGTGGCTCGGACTTGCCGGGCATTTCGTCGGTTACAATACCGTCTGGATGTGGGCATGGCGTTACAGGGAGCCGATACTTGACATGTTCGAGATGCTCTCCGGGAACAGGAACCATTACGGCATGATGAAAATCGGCGGCGTCAGGCATGATATATTGGACGAACATATCGCTCCCCTGCAAGGCGCGATGGACGAGGCCGAAAAGGCCGTCAAGATGTTCAAGGGAGCGGTGCTGGACGACCCCGTAATGCATGCACGCCTCAAGAATGTCGGTGTCCTGACCAAAGAAGAAGCGATCGACTGGTGTGCCGTGGGCCCCACGGCCAGGGCGTCGGGAGTGGATATCGACGTGCGCCGGGACGACCCCTACGCAGCATACGACCGGGTGGATTGGGATGTGAGCGTTTGCGAAGAAGGCGATGTGTTTGCCAAAGCCGTCGTCCGACTCCTTGAGATGGAGCAGGCGATCAGGATCGTAAGACAGTGTATCGACCAGCTGCCTGAAGGAGACATTGATGCGGGGGTGAAGGATATCCCTCCGGGGGAGGGCATCGGACGGGTCGAGGCGCCGCGCGGCGAGTGCTTCCATTATGTCAGGGGCGACGGCACGAACCGGCCGGTCCGCCATAAGGTGCGTGCGCCGAGTTATATGAATGTGGCCTCCAACAAAGTTGCAGCGGTGGGCGGCACGGTCTCGGACGCGGCGATAACACTGGCGGCGGTCGATCCCTGCTATTGCTGCACGGAACGCACCTGCGTTATCGATTGTGATACGGACAAGAAGATTATGACCGGCAAGGACCTTGTAAGGTTGTCGCAGGAAAAAACAGAACAAGTAAGGAAGCGGTTGGGCCAAGCATGAACATTGCACTTCTCACAATAATTATCCCGTTTGTCGGGGCTCTTCTGGTCGCAATGGGGAGCGATAAATACAAGCAGGGGCTGTCCTCGCTGACACTGGGTGTGACGCTGATTTCGGCGGCTTTGACCGTGCCGGTGGTCCTCCGGGAAGGGGTGGTATCGGCATCGTTTCCGCTTGTGGAATGGTTCAACCTTTCCTTTACCGCCGACGGCCTGGCCGTTTTTATGGCGATCGTGAGCTCTTTGGTCGCTTTTGTTATCTCCATCTATGCCGCACAATATATGAAGGACTACCCGAATAAGGGGACCTTCTATTTTTGGATGGTCGTTTTCGTCGGTGCGATGATGGGGCTGATTTATTCGGCGAACCTGGTGTTGATCTATGTTTTCTGGGAGATAACGGCCGTTTCCTCCTGGCGCCTGATCGGGTTCTATCGCGGGGAAGAAGATGTCAAGGCGGCCGATAAGGCGTTCCTTGTGACATTTTTCGGGGCTTCCCTGCTGCTGGCCGGGATCGCCCTGATATTTGTAAATTACGGCACTCTGGAACTGAGTGAACTCCGCGGCACCGCTCTGCCGAACATGGTAGCTTTCCTCCTGCTGGGCGGTATCATTTCGAAATCCGCGCAGTTGCCGCTTCAGACGTGGCTGCCGGACGCCGGGGTTGCTCCTTCGCCGGTCACCGCCCTGCTGCACGCCGCGGTGCTGGTGAAGATCGGAGTTTACGTCTACGCCCGGCTGTTTATGCAAACCTTTGGAACCTTTGTGCCGGGTGAAGAATTCCTTGCGGCCGTTTTGACAATCAGTGTCATTACGATCGTCGTTGCCGCCGGCTCGGCGCTGGTTGCCACCGACATCAAGAGAATTCTCGCCTACTCGACCATCAGTCAGCTCGGTTATATCATGCTTGCGCTCGCACTGAACACCGAGGCCGGCCTGATAATTGCTTTCATTTACATATTGGCCCATTCCCTCGGGAAAGCTGGACTCTTCCTTTGCGCCGGTATCGTGGAGCATGAAACGGGCGTGAAAGACATCGATAAGCTGGGCGGACTGATAAAAACGATGCCGCGCACCGGCGTTGCTTATATGCTGTGCGCTTTTTCAATAATAGGTATTCCGCCTTTCCTCGGTTTCTGGCCCAAACTTATGGTTATTATGGAAACGGTTCGGGCGGGTTATGTCGCCGCCGCTGTTTTCGCCGTCGTCGGCGCCCTTTTCACGCTTTTTTACCTGCTGCGGCTTTTCAGCGAGGTTTTTCTCGGGGATGTGCGGACGGAGGCCGGAGAGGGAAAAATCCCGGTTATGGTATATTGCGTGCTGTTCCTCGGAGCCGTTTCTCTGCTGTTGGGCCTGATGCCGAATCTGCCTTTTAACTTTTTGAGCCTGGTGGTGAAGTGATGCTTAATTACCTTATAGTATTAACATTTTTGCCTGTAGCAGCGGGATTTTTGACGCTGATAGGGGGGCGGGGGGCCTCCGCCAGGAAGAATGCAGCGCTGGTGGTCTTTACGATCGGTCTGGTTGCGTCCATCCTGTCGTTTATTAGCAGGCCGGAATCATTGGAAATGCACCTGATGGACGGTTTTTCTCTTTCCGCAGGCTATCATGTCATAGCAGCTTTTATAATGATTTTCATCAATCTTTTCGGCCTGCTGGTCGCCATGTATGCCGGAGGTTACGGTGAGGATAAAAAAGAGTTTTATAGTTACCTGCTGATCCTTATAGGTTTTGCGAACCTGACGGTGATGGCTTCGGATCTGCTGCTTTTTGCTTTCGGGTGGGGCTCCATGCTGGTTCTGCTTTATGCGTTCCTGCTCCCCGGTTCGGAGGCGAGCGCCAGGAAGGCCGTTTCGGTCGTGGGGGCGGCGGATTTCATGCTGATCCTCGGCATCGCGATATACGCCACCCTGGCCCGGTCAACCGCCATTCCGTCCAGCGGAGAGGGGCTGCCGGTTGAAACTCCACTCGCCTTTTTCGCATTCATACTGCTTTTTGGCGGCGCAATCGGCAAGGCCGGCGCCTGGCCGTTCCATCCGTGGATTCCCGACGCCTCAACAACAGCTTCGATGCCGGTTATGGCGATTCTGCCGGCTTCGCTGGATAAGTTGCTGGGGATATACCTTCTCGCTCGCGTCTGCACCGACCTTTTCACCTTGAATGCGGGTGCGACGGGCGTCATACTGCTTGTCGGCGGATTTACGGTAATGTTCGCCGTCATGATGGCGCTCGTTCAGAAAGATGCGCGGAAGCTGCTCTCCTATCATGCCGTCAGCCAGGTCGGTTACATGGTGATAGGGTTCGGGACGGGCGTTCCGCTCGGTTTTGCCGCGGGACTTTTTCACATGCTGAACCATGCCATCTATAAGACCGGGCTTTTCCTCTCCGCCGGGGCCGCCGGCAAGGAAAAAGGAACTTTCAATATAGCGAATATGGGCGGGCTGGCAAAGTTCATGCCGGTCACGTTTGTTTGCGCGCTGATCTTTTCGCTTTCGATCTCCGGTGTGCCGCTTTTCAATGGTTTCGTTTCCAAGTGGATGGTTTATCAGGGGGGGATTCAGGGATTGATGGAGGCGGGCGGCCCGGTGCTGCGGGTGATTTTTGTTGTTGCGCTGCTGGCCGCCATGTTCGGAAGCGCCCTGACGCTGGCCAGTTTTGTGAAGTTTCTCCATTCGGTGTTCCTCGGTCAGGAGAGTGATGCGGGTGCGACCGCTCCGAAAGAAGCGGTACGAGCGATGAAATACCCCCTGGTTGTCCTGGCCGCGCTCTGTGTTATTCTGGGGGTTTTTCCGCAATTGTTCCTTGGGCACGTCATAGAACCCTGGATGCCGGAAGCGGCGGTTCTGGGGGGCGACTGGCAGGCTTTACCGGCGTTCATTCTCCTGGCGCTTGGCTTGCTGATCGGCGCCGTGGTTGTTTTCGGCTGGCTTGCACGGGGGAAGGTAAGGACTTCAACGGCTTATTTCGGCGGTCAGGCGGCGAGCGAGGAACTGAATTATCCGGCGACCGAGTTTTACAAAAGCGTGCAGGAGATGTCGCCGGTGGCGGCGTTTTACCGGGTGATGGGTTGGAAGGTGATGGACATATACTGCGTGCTGACGTCCGTGCTGAAAGCGCTGGGGCTGGGGCTTTATTATATTGTTGACAGAGGGATAAATCTTTTGACGCTGGGTGTGGGCGCTGCCGCTCTGGGCATGAGCAAGGCCTTCGGGGCGGCCCATACCGGCAATCTCGACTTTTATCTCGTATGGTGCCTGCTGGCGATGGCTCTTTTGTTTTTTGTGATTGTTTGGTGAGGCGATGATAGCATTACTGAATATAGAACTGCATATAATACTGTTGTTCATGATATTGGCGGCGATTCTTGCGGTCGAGATGCGCGGGCTTCTCTCCAGCGTCATAGCCCTCGGCGCCGTGGGGATGGGGCTTGTGCTGCAGTTTCTTCTTCTCCGGGCGCCTGACCTCGCGATCGTGCAGCTCGTGGTGGAAATCCTTATACTGATACTTCTGATCCGGGCCACGGTCCGGCTTGACAGGCCGTCGGAATCCACACTGAAAGAGCACTGGGGTTATCTGTTCTGCCTGCTGATATTCGCGGCCGTCTTTCTCTGGTTCGGTTACAACGCCCTGGCCGGGCTTCCGATGTTCGGAGAGCCGCTTATGGATGTCAGTTCCTACTATACGGATCATGCTATGGAAAAGACGGGGGCGGCGAACATCGTTACGGCGATACTTCTTGATTTCAGGGCCTATGACACGCTGGGCGAGGTGACGATACTGTTCGCTTCGATCGTTGGCGCAATTGCGGTACTTCGGAAGACGGGGAGGAAGCAATGAAAGAACAGGGGATGAGCATACTCGTCAAACGGATCACGCGCATGACGGTGAGTCTGATCCTGCTATACGGTTTTTATATCGCTTTTCACGGGCATTTGAGCCCGGGCGGCGGATTTGCCGGCGGTGTGATATTCGCCCTGTCGATGATACACATTACGCTTGCTTTTGGGCGTGAGGGTGTGAAAGGAATCCTTTCGAAAGCCCGCGCCTCCCTGCTGGAATCGGCGGGAGCCCTGGCGTTTCTTCTGATCGGCGTTGCGGGGATTATCACAGGCACTTTTTTCCTGAACTTTCTGCCCACCGGCTACGAATTCAGGCTCTTCAGTGGTGGAACGATGATGTTGTCCAACCTGGCCATATTCGTCAAAGTGGGCGCCGGGCTTTTCGCCGTCTTCGCGGCACTTGCTTTCCTCGGTCCGGACGGTCATGCAGAAGTCAATGACGGGGGGGAACAATGAGCCTTTACTTTATGACATTGGTTCTTTTTTGTGTCGGCGTTTACGCTCTGGTGGCGAAGAAGAACCTCGTGAAAAAAATCATCGGACTCGTTATCATTGAAAACGCCGTGAACCTTTTTCTGATACTGGTCGGCTTCCGCACCGGCGGCGAGGCGCCGATTTTGGAGGCGGGAATGGAGGATGTCCTGTTTGTCGATCCCCTGCCGCAGGCGATGATTTTGACTTCGATCGTTATCGGACTCGGGGTGATCGCTCTACTTGTCGCGATATCCGTGCGGATATATGAGAAATACGGAACCTTCGATATTACACAAATCAGGGAGCTGAGGGGATGACACCTTTGATACCTTCATTGATTATAATACCTCTGGCCTGCGCTTTTCTGATCCCTCTGGTTTCGAGAAAAATCGGGGGGTTGGCGCCCGCCATAGCTCTAACGGGTTCTTTCATGCTGCTTGCCCTGTCGCTATGGAGTGTTGTCCGGGTGGGAGGGGGAATGCTGGTGTATGAAGTCGGCGGCTGGGAGGCGCCGTTCGGTATCCTTATGGTTCTCGACGGGCTTTCGGTACTGATGCTGCTGGTGGTCAACATCGTGGGCTTTCTGTCCCTGATATATTCGGTTGGTTACATGAGGAAGTTCACCTCCCCCACATACTATTATACGCTTTTCTCGCTCCTGCTGGTGGGACTGAACGGCGTGGTGATAAGCGGGGACCTGTTCAACCTTTTTATATTTGTCGAGATAACAGCTGTTTCGAGTTATGCGCTGGTCGCCTTCGGCACCGGCAAGCGCGAGCTGGAAGCGGCCTTCAGGTATGCTGTGCTCGGAACGGTTGCCTCGGCGGTCATTCTGCTCGGGATAGGTATGGTCTACAGCCTGACATCGACGCTCAACATGGCGGATATGGGCCGTAAAATGGCGGAGAGTAACCCCAGTAATCTTATCCCTTTCGTTAC
>PUMZ01000113.1 GCA_003551565.1 Candidatus Brocadiaceae bacterium
CCCTTCTGTGTAGCGGAGCTGAATGAACGGTGGTTGCCCATCAGGGCGCGCGCCATCGGCGTAACCAACCTTCATGATAGCACTTGTAGCGCAACAATAGGGCTGCCTTTGCTTTTTGTTACATCGGCACCCCTGACGGGTGCAGGCAGGCTGAAAACGCGGAAAAAAGTAAGGAAAGAGGGGGAAGCGGCAATACGGGAAAGACAAAAATGTAGCAATCACGCTGCTGACCGACAATTTTGTTGTTGTGCGGATGTTTTGCGGGGGCTGCCCCCGGCAAATGAAAACGGGCGAGACATTTTTAGCCCGCGGTGAACGGAGTGAGCCGCAGGGAACCGTAGCGCTTGTCCACGCCAGCCCGGAGGGGCGCGACAACCATCGCATCCGGATTTTGTTATCGAGGACAGCCCGCGGAACATACAAACACTGGCATAGTGACGCTTCATACGTTAAGATAAGAGGCACGCTATATAACCTCTTCGGCCTCCTGAACAGTTACAGCTGCCATATGGTCCACCGGGAGATAAGAGAGCAGATTTAAAAAAGTCCGCCGTTTTTTTGAGGATCAACCCCGGTATTTTCTTCAGCTTTATCCATAGCTTTTCATGAAGCCCCCTGTTGATATGCTGTCTTACCTTATCAGTTGATAGGAGAGAACCGACAAATGCTGAACGAACCTTTTGCAAAACATGGTTTTGAAAAGATGATTTATGATCTTCGCATGGGACCTCAGGGCGTAAGTTATAAGGAGAATATTTTTATTGTCTACCATGGAAATCCGTTCGGCCAGATGCCCCATCCACATATAATCAAATATAATATAGCAAAAGATAAATGGTGCAAACCTGTTAAGATCGCCAATGCGTCAATTGAGGGGTGGCAACAGTACCGACACCCCTTTGGTCCCATCAATCATAACAAGCTATACGATCACCATTTCTGTCCGGTTGTGTGGATTGACAGTGGAGGTTATATCCATGTGCTTTATCGGTGCCATATTGTAGATGGCGGTATTCACATGATATCAAGGGAACCTGAATCGATCTCTTCATGGAAGCAAGGGCCGCAAATATACAACTCCATTTCTTATCCCAAGATCGAATTTCTTCCCGAGGGTAAACTTTTACTCTATTATCGTGTTTTCGGTCATATGGGATACTGGGCGTACCAACTTTCCAGCGACGGAGGGTATTCCTGGGATCAGCCGGTGAAACTTTTTGATTTTGATGCGAACCCCGCAGAAGATCGTGACTGTTGGGCAGGCAGCTACCATAGCGTCAAAAAGAGTCCGGATGGCGGTTCGCTCCATATCGGTTTTACGTATTGGGATGAAAGCAAAACCGAAAACCCACGTTATAAAAAAACGGTTGGCACACGCAACCGCTATAATCTCTATTATGCGCGCTTAGATATTCCAACCAGAACTCTTTATAATATAGAAGGAACCCCTTTGAAAACCCCTGTAAACAAAACGGAAGCCGACGCGTTCTGCACGATATGGAATACAGGAGATAAGCTAACAAACATGCCCGCAATCGCCACGGATTCTATGGATCAACCACTGCTCCTTCTTCCGGCATCAGAAGATGCTCCTGACCATTGCTGCTATTATTTCTTCAGGAGAGATCAGGGACAGTGGAAAGGTACAACGGTTACAGAAACGAACGATGTCTGGTCAGGTTGCCTCGTAAGGCAAGAAGATGATGGCGGTTTAACGGCGTATCTTATCGTTGGGAAAAAAGACAGTAAAACTATTGCCTATGGAGGAGGCATGGGTGAGGTCTGGTATTCAGGCGATGATGGTGTATCCTGGAAGAGAGAGCAGAAAATAATGCCCGAGCCGGGCCTGCTTTATAATAACCCCCGCTTTGTTGTCGATAAAGAGACCGGAAATGATTGCGATGGCTATCTATTGTTTTATGGTTGGGAAGGACCGGATGCGATACAACCCGTTTCAGAGACATCTCCTGATTTCGTAAACAGGGGGAGGGCCTATCTGCATGAGGTCTGAAGCTCTGTGTCGGGGATAATCGTCCGAAGCAGGCCACAGAAAATCGCCGGAGGGCAGGCGAGATAGCCTGCCTCCACCCAACGGCAGGCTATTCCACAATGTGGACTTGATCATCTGTTTTCCTGATTTGCGGAAATTGAACCGCTCCTTTGGGGCCTATCAACCCCCATTTAGAGCTCGAAAGGCTTTTTAACAGCCGGCCATTGATCATGTCAGGTGGAACAAACACGGTTTTTCGGGAACTTTTTTGCACTTCGTGCGTCTAACCAATACAGAACACGTGGAATTCGCCGTAAATGCCGGCGGCGGAGCATGAAATTTACTGCGGCAGAGGGAGATAGACACGATGGGAAAAGCAGTGATGTTGGCAGGTGACGGTGCAGTAAGGTTGGCATTATGTCTGGGCATGGCAATGGCTCTCTTTCAGGCCCCGGCTTTCGCGCAGACCGAAGGCGCCCGTCCTCAGGAGCTGCCGGCCCTCGGAGTCCGCTCCGGGCTGACGGACGGGGATTTCGTTTTCGTTGGTACGGTGGAAAGTGCGGTCGCGCATGCGGCGGGGTGGAGCCATCCTCCGCGCTGGCAGTTTACCATCCGATTCGGTGATCTCGATATGATCGAGGGTGAGAGGCCGGACCAGATGGTGCTTGGCTTTACCACCCATGACGACGGGGCCGAAGTGCTGAAGCAAGGCGCACGGGTCGTGGTGGAAGCGAAAAACGGACGTGTTGAAACGATTAAGCTGGCTACCGACGAAGCTGTTCTCGCTGCGGGCGGCGAGCCCGGAAGCGGTGATAGCATCGGTGCGAAAGACACGAAGAGGGACCTGGCCGCACTTCTTTTCTCGGAAGCGGTTGATGTTGCGGTTTCCGGGGAAAATGAAGACGGCAGTGTTACCCTCGTTCTGTCCTCTGCGGATGAAGATGTTCTGCGGCATATTCAGCACGCTGTGGAGAGAATGCTTACGCAGCGTGAACAAAGAGGGGCAAAACGGGAAGGGGAAGAGCGCGAAGCTTTCATGGAACCGAAACCCGAGCGCCGCGGTAGGGATGATGCGGACAGGGAAGAACTGCAGAAAGAACGCAACCTTCAACTGTGAAAGTGATAAGCGGTTTTTCCGTGCTTTTTTAATGTTCTTTCAAAGAACCAGGCCATTCATCCCCAACGCTTGTTTGTGGGATGAATGGCTTCTTATCAGGTGGAACAAACACGGTTTTTCAGGAACTTCTTGCACTTCGTGCTCCAACGAGTACTGAACATGTGGAATTCGCCGCAAATCATGACGGCGGGAGGCGAAATGCACCGCGGCAGAGGGAGGTAGACACGATGAGAAAAGCAGTGACGTTGGCAGGTGACGGTGCAGTAAAGTTGGCTTTATGTCTGGGCATGGCAATGGCTATCTTCCAGCCCCCGGGTCCGGTTCTCGCCGCAGGCGGCGGTTTCGGAAGCATTGATAGTTCCGGCATGGCGTATGCAAACGGGTCCGGTACGGAGCGGATCTCCGCATCTTTCGAGAACACAAGTGTTCGGGAAGCGCTGATGCACCTTGAGTCGCTCAGTGGTGTCGCAATAACATACCACAGGGCGACCCTTCCGCAGACGAACGTGGATGTCCGCTTCTCCAACATTCGGTTCGAGATGGCCCTCGATACAATACTTGACAATACCAACCTTGTCTGGGAAAGGGATGACGAAGGGGTCCATGTGCGGGAAATGACGGAAGAGATGCTTGCACAACATAGCCGCCTACCCGGGTATGAGTATGGATGGGATGACTGGGATCGGCTTGACCGGTATGATCGGGATGACTTTCGCCGGGACACACGCAGGGGCAGGAGGGACAGGCCGGCCGCGACTCCCGCTCCAACCCTCCATGAAAGGGCGGACGGACTGGTCCGGCTGATACAACATGTTGTCGAACCCGGCAGCTGGCGCGAACGTGAAGAAGTAGAAGAGGGGGAGGAAGAAGAACCTGCGGATATCTGGTAGGGGTGGGGCAGAGTATTAACCTGCCTCACAGGTCGCTCCGGCACGCTGAAAAAACCGCGATAGCCACCACAATGAGCCACCAATACCCGCCGTATCCGCCGGAAACCCGCACAAAAACAGGTCCCCCCCTCACCCATGCCGTGCCCGGTGGGCCATCGGGCGCCTTTTCCGTCGACCCACAGAAAAGCGTGAAAAATTAAATTGCTGCATGACAGTAAGGGAAATGAGCCGCTTTGCTACATGCCGGTGTCCAATCCAATGGTTGGATTGGAGGGTTGTTGTGCGGGAGGCTTTATGGTCTTATAATAATGTTGGATAATGCCGTTTTTTCGCATCAAAAACAAACATAAGGGAGATCGGACCCCATTGTAATACTATCTTACGTTTTTTCGTGACTTGGGCGAGCTTAAATATTGAGCTCATAAGAAAGCACGTGGGTTTTTAGCACTGTCTGAAAAAAATATAATGTTCGGCAAGGAAACTATCATGAGTGTTCAACGCGATATCCTGGCTCGCATGACGGCGGACCTGTCCGCGACGTACCCCGACTGTGGGATTCTCGTTTCCGGGAGCGTGCAACGTGGCGAAGAGCGCCCCGACTCCGACCTCGACCTGTTCGTGGTGTTTGCGGGTGACGGCCAACTTGGCCTGACGCACGAGGAATCGACCGAGGGGATCAAGATTGATGTGGCACTCTTTCCGGAAGAAGCCTTTCGCTGTCAAGTGGACACGGAGGGATTCAACTTCTGGATGTTCGCACGTGCGGAGATCGTCCACGATCCAAGCGGAATCGCAAAGCGCAACCAAGACATCGCCCTGGCATACTTCCGCAATCACCCCGACGTCGATGCCGCATGGGACAACCAGTTACAGGAAGTCAGAAGGCATAAGGCTGACCAATCCTACATTCCCGAGTTTCCCACATGGGAGATCTTCTCAAAACACGTGAGCACATTGATTGCCGAACCATCGCCTACAGCATACCCCGAAGGGCGCGCAAACGTGCCCCCCGGGTCTGCTGAGGCGTGAAGTTATCTGTACTTCAGATATCGGTAGTATCATATGTACTGTCCTAACTGTAATTCTCTTATGGATACTTGGTTTTATTCCTCCTCTTCAACGATGACGGTGAAATAGCAAATTACTAAGAAAATAGGGCTTTAGGTTGGAAAAGATCAACAGGACGCAGAAGAAAGTAGCCTTCAAATGGATCTTAAACACCCAACATTGAGAATGATACGGATATATACGCCGACACCGGGGATCCCTACGACCACGCCTGGATACGCTGGGAAAGGTGAACGTAAAGAGCCCTTAATACAATAAACGGCAGCTACTATGGGCTTATATGGGGGCGAGAATATGGCGAAGAGCGGGAGGCAACCATTGTGGCAATCAAAATCCCGCTGTTACTTGACGTTTATCAGATAAAACCGATTGGATCGTTGCACAGGAGAACAAACAATGAGAAAAAATGGACGGTTCTGGGAATATGTGCGGTGTTGGCTTTTGTTATGACGGGTTTCTGCGCCTATGGTGAGGAACAAACAGAACCGGGAACAGGCGAAACGGTCGAGACATTTTTAGCCCCGGGTGAACGAAGGAAACCCGGGGTGAATTGGACTGAGCAAATCACCCACGGATCGCCTCGCCAACGGCAAGAGCCGCTTTTGGCGGCTGCCGGCTTCGCTGGCGCGATCCGCTCCATGAAACTGCACATCTTTACACCCCGGGCTCCCTTCGGGTCGCCCGGGGCTACGCTTGTAGCGGCCTTTCAGGCCTTTTCGGCCTGGCCCCGGGCCTCTTTTGGGGTGAGCCCCGGCAGGGGCGCGACAACCATCGCATCCGGATTTTGTTATCGAGGACAGCCCCCGGAACCCACCTATTCCGATACGGCGGTCATCGAATACATCTGCTCATGCCCGTAAGCCCCCGAGTTGAAGTACATCCTCGCCTGTCCGTCATCCGTGACAAGCATATGGTGGCGCCAAAAGTTGACCCCCATTCCGGACCGTTCCTGCTCAGGGGAAAGTTCCACCGGTCGCAAAAACGGGCTTTTTGAGCCATCAAGCATCCAGTTCCGGGCAGGATCCCGACCCTCACAAAAGGCCCAGCCCCCAAGAGACGGCGCCGGTTCCCTGTGGCTTTCATCTTCGGGAGGAGTGGGACTGGCGTTCAACAGCGCATACCACCCCCGGCCGGAATCCCCCAGAAGCTGAAAGCCCCCGAGCCAGCCGCGACCCCACGGGGGCTGACCTTCCGGACGTAAAAGCACGCCGGTTTTTTCGGCGCTTTCTTCACCCGGAGACCATACGGCATTCATAACTCCCGAGCCGAACGGACTGCCGGGCTGGAGGTCCTGCAAAACCCCTGGATATCCCTTATAATAGATCAAAACCTCCTCCCTGTCCGGGAACCAGTAAGCGGTGGGAGTGTCGCAGTGCAGACCATCCAGATCATCACCGTCACCCGGCATCAGTATCGGCCTTGAAACGACATCCCACGGGCCCTCAAGCTTCCGGGCACAGGCCGCCTGAATGACCTTGTCGGGATCCCGGCTGACAAACAGCGACCAGTAGCGACCGTTTATCCGGGCCGCACGGTTGCAGGCGCCCGCTTCCATGATCACCCACCATTTGTGCCAGTTGTTGGCGACGGCCAGGGAATCGGGGTTCTCCAGCGGGACCAAACCCTGTTTTTCCCAGTCCCCGGCTCCTGCATTTTCCGGAAAGCGGCTTAAGGCGGAGGCGGTGTAACATCCTTTGGAATCGGCACAGAAGTAAAACATTCGCCAGGCGCCGGCCTCCTCATCCCGGACAATGCAGGGATCACCCACGACACGGGAATCGAATTCCTCTCCACGGGGCAACACGCAACGGCTGTCGATACGCCACGCAACATTTGAATACATCAGGCGGAATCTC
>PUMZ01000135.1 GCA_003551565.1 Candidatus Brocadiaceae bacterium
ACGGCGAAGGCGCCGATATCGGGCACCATGACGCTCCGTTCACCCACGTGCCGACCGGCGACCCGGACGACCCAAGCCAGCTCGTCCTGCCCGATCTGATCGCCGCCGACGCGGTCGGCCCGACGGTGCGGCGTGGAGGAGTAAGCCTCACTCCTCTGGACGAAGATGTTTTGAGGGACATCCTGGAGGCGATACAATTGGTCCCGCAGGAAGAGCTCCGCCGGCGTGTCGATCATTCGATCGAATGGAAAGATTTCGCCGACCCTGACAGGCGCAACGGGATCATGGGACGTGTGTGCCGTTTTCGGGGAACCCTGCGCAGGTTGGAAGAAACCTCGGGTATGGTGGATTTCCCCGAAATGAACATCGACCGCCTGTACGAGGGCCAGATACAGGACGCGACGCACAATATGTACAGTTTCTACATCATCGAAAAACCGGATCGTCCCCTCGGGAGGGCGGATGTGGCCGAGATAACCGGTGTTTTTTACAAGCTTATCACTTACACCAGCCGGGACGGTGAAGACCGTACAACACCGCTGATCGTCGCACGCACGCTCGAAGCGCAAAAGGGAGGTTACGGCCGCAGGGGGTTGCATGAGAGTTTTGCCGGATTTGCCCCGGGATGGTTGTTCTACCCGTTTTTGCTCGGCGTTCCGGCATTATCGTGTTTGGTTATTCACCTGATTTTGAAACGCAAACCAAGACAAAAATTTTATGGAGGTTCGGGACGATGAAAAGAGTCAGATGCAGTTTGTTGTTGCCGATCCTTGTGGCATTTCTTGCCGGATATCTGTGGATTCCGGGCACAGGGTTAGCGGATACGGCCCCCGCACATCCGGCGCCGGGAGGGGATGGAGCCGAAACTCCGGAGGACCTCGAGCAGCTCCACCGGCTGGCCGATAACCTCGGGCGGATTTTCCGCCATACCGCGGAAAGCGTCTCCCCGGCGGTCGTCTGGATCGAGGCCGAGCGCAGGGTAACGATGCGCCAGCCGCGGTTGCGCAGCCCGTTTGAGGAGTTTTTCGGGCCCGGGTTCGAAGATTTTTTCGGTCCCCGGGAAAGAGAGCGGGAGTTCAGGCAGCAGGGACTCGGCTCGGGGTTTATTATCGATCAGGAAGGCCACATACTGACAAACCATCACGTGGTCGCGGGAGCCGACAGGCTCACGGTCAAACTCCCGGACGGGCGTCAGTTCGATGCCGAGGTCTCCGGCACCGATGAGGCCACCGAACTGGCCGTAATCCGGCTGAGCGGAGCCGAAGACGAAGAACTGCCGGTGGCGGCGCTCGGAGACTCCGACGAGCTGTACGTCGGCGAATGGGTCATAGCCATCGGCAACCCCCTCGGTTTGTCCTATACTGTCAGTTCCGGGATCGTCAGCGCCAAAGGCCGCAGCGTCGGTCTTGCCCGCTACGAGAACCTTATCCAGACCGACGCCGCCATCAACCCGGGCAACAGCGGCGGGCCGCTTGTCAACCTCAAAGGTGAAGTGGTCGGAATCAACACCGCCATCATCAGCCGCACGGGCGGATACATGGGGATCGGCCTGGCCATACCGATCAACATGGCCAAACCGATCCTGGACGCAATGATAGCGGGGGAAGAGGTCGAACGAGGTTACCTGGGAGTCTACGGCGCCGACCTGACTCCCGAACTCGCGGAGTCCTTTGACTATGCAACCACGGACGGCGCGCTTGTCAACGAAACCCTGCCGGATTCGCCGGCCAGCAGGGCGGGTATCGAGGCCGGAGACATCATCATGCGCTGGAACGGTCGCGTGATCGAAAATTTCACCCAGTTACGGCTGCTGGTGGCGGAAACAAAACCCGGAGAGATTGCGGAAATCGTAGTGTTCCGCGGGGGCGAAGAACGCACTTTCGAAGTGGAAGTCGGAAGCCTCAGGGAGCAGGAACAACCGCGCGCGGACACGTGGCTGGGGATCGAAGTGGCGCCTGTCACCGACGAGGTGCGCGAGAGGTACGACGCCCCCGACCTGCAGGGCGTTCTGGTGCAGGAGGTGGACCCGGACGGCCCGGCCGCGGAAAGGCTCCGGCCCGGCGATGTGATTCTCAGAGTTGGCAACGATCCGGTGAAGGACGTCGGGGAATTCAATGCCCTCATGGAGCAGACAACTCCCGGAACCGGGGTTCGTCTGTATATCTTCGACAGCCGCACGGGAAGCCGTCGCTTCATACCGGTTCGGGGCAGATAGTTACCTTTCCCGGCGTTCGTACGCACCGATGTCCGGCGCGTTGCCATGCGGCCGGCCGGCGCCGTCGATATCGCGCTCCACGCCGATATCGGAGCCCGCATTAATGGCCGGGCTGACGGACCGAAGCCGGTAATCGTGGTTGCCGGGGTCGTGGAACAACACGCGCAAATCGTCCACGTACTGCGTACTGCGATCCTTCCGGCAGGTTGTCGGCGTCGTCGTTGAGACCGATCCGGGGGTAGATATTATGGCTGAAGCGCCCGGACAGGTTGCCTGAGGTGCCGGCCATGATGTTGTTGTGCACCTCCAGGCCGTCGATATCATCGCTGTTGGTAAAAAGCCCTGCATATTTCATAAACCAAAGATGAAAATTAATATAAACGGTGCAACAACAGTATGAAGGGTCGCTTTCTTCAGGGTTTCGGATTCTGCAGTGTGTACATGCGCCGGACAAACGGCGGTTGACCTGCGCCGACCCGCAGATTATCATGTAAGGATGGACGACGGGGCGTATCGGGGACGGGATCCTCTCACACGGGAGCAAATATTATGACAGGACGCCGGCTTTCCCCCCTGCTGCTTGCAATTTTTCTGGCATGGCATCCGGCTTCGGCCGGCATCGAACGCTACGGCTACGAAGTCGTCAACGCCTATCCGCACGACAGGGAGGCCTTTACCCAGGGGCTTTTTTACAGGGACGGCTATTTGTATGAAAGCACAGGTCTTCGCGGACATTCTTCCCTGCGCAAGGTGGAGATTGAAACCGGCAGGGTTGAAAAAATACGCAGGCTCCCCGACAGATTTTTTGGTGAGGGAGCGACCTATCTGGACGGTCGAATATACCAGCTGACCTGGCAGTCACGGATCGGGTTTGTTTACGATACCGACTTCAACATTGTTGGCAGATTCCGGTACGGGACCGAAGGGTGGGGACTGACAAACGACGGAAACCGTTTAATTATGAGTGATGGCAGCAATAAGCTGTATTTCATGGATCCAGAGAGCTTCGAACTGCTCAACACCGTGGAAGTGACTTTCAACGGTATGCCGGTCCGAAACCTGAACGAACTGCAATATATCGACGGAACAATCTATGCGAACGTATGGAAGAGGCCTTATATCGTCATCATTCATCCCGGCAGCGGCGAAGTGACAGGGGTCATAAACTTGCAGGGAATTATCGATCCCCGGGATTACGACCATCGTTTGGACGTATTGAACGGGATCGCATACGATGAAGAAAACGGGCGGCTTTTTGTTACCGGCAAGTTCTGGCCCCTGATGTTTGAAATCAAACTCACCAATCCCCCTGAGGACGAGTGAGCAGATGCCTCCCGGCCTCCCCCTCCGGTCGCCCTGTTCGTCGTCCCATCCGGCCCGCAAGGCGTTCCAAACATTTGCAGGCGGGATGATACGGCTGTGGGAAAGGAATACATCACACCGGCCGGCGGCACAATTCTGCCGCTGCGGCCTGTAGAAAAAAGAGAGCAAACGGCGGTTCCGGCCGCCGCCGCGTTACATGCTCTGATAGACGCCCCGGGTCTGCGCCGTATCGACCATGGCCATAAAATTCTCGGGCGGTATACTGTCGATAATCGAATGGCTCGAACAGACAACATAGCCGCCGTTTCCCGACAGCCTTTGAATGTGCTCCTCGGTATCCGCCCTGACCTCCTCGACCGTACCGTGTGAAAGAACCGTCATAACGTCGATATTGCCCACCAGTGTCAGCTGTTCGCCGTATTGTTCGTAAACTTCATAAATATTATTTGCATTGGCCTGCAGCGGATGGACACCGTCGACACCCCACCGGACGAGGTGGGGAAGCACATACGAGAGATCGCCGCAGCAATGGAACAAAACGGGCCTGCCGGTGGCCCGTGCGGCGTCGATAATTGTCTTCATCCGGGGAACCCACAGTTCGTCCAGCAGATCCGGGCTGATCATGGTGCCTCCCGTATAACTGACATCGTCGCCGATATAGAAAAAATCGAAAGGAAGGTCCTTTATCGTGTCGATCAACTTCAGGTCGTTTTCAAGGAAAGTGTCCATCAGGCGTTCCACCAGCTCGCGGTCATCAACGACTTTGTACATGAACGATTCAATGGGCACGGGACCGATCACCATGTAGGTGGGCGTCAAAACGCTGTTCAGCGCGCAATACACCCCGGCTCCGCTTTTCCGGACCGCATCGCAGCACGCTTTCAGTTCGTGGTAGCCCTTTTCAGGGTTGCAAAAGGTGAACTGTGCCATATCGCTCAGTTTCTCGACGGAGCCATATTCTATATCGAATCTCAGGTTGCAGGGGATGGCGTCCTGGCCTATCGCCTCGATAACTTTCACCCGTTCTTCCGGCGGAAGCTCTCCCAGGTTCTTATCTGTCGTTCTGCCGAGAAGGT
Organism: Candidatus Brocadiaceae bacterium; assembly: GCA_003551565.1. Classification (GTDB taxonomy): domain Bacteria; phylum Planctomycetota; class Brocadiia; order SM23-32; family SM23-32; genus PUMZ01. The sequence continues at coordinate 4,615 of PUMZ01000135.1, forward strand.
GGGACACGTTTCGCGGCTCCATTGCCGCCTCAAAATTGGGCGTTCTGTCCAGCTTTTCGTTGCGGAAGGCCGCAAGCAATCGTCCGATGTCGGGGGCTTTCACTCCCATTCTCCGTCTTCCTCCTTTTGCTGTTCCTGTTCGGGAAACCCAACCGTATGCTTTCACGCCACCGCCCGTACTGTTCCGATGCCGGAAAGGTATTGTATTCGCAGTTATTGTACGCGATATTCCGACGCACACCAAACGAAGAAGACGACAACAAATACTTCGTCCGTTGAAGTTCAATGCGGAAAAAGTCCCCCTTTCCGCTCCGGACTCTTTCAGGTTGCACCCGCGTATCCGGTTGTGATCGCGCGAATGGAAATTGTAAGTCACTCCATAATTCATTATACTGATACGTTGCACGACACTGTGCAGTCCCGGCCCGGCCCGGGATCCGGGGCAGAACCATGAAAAGAGGTCGAACAACAGGGATTATGGGAGCGGTGAGACGTAAGGCCGCCATGCTGGTGATGGTGCTGTGCGTCATGTTGTGTCCGTCAGCGGCAGCGGAAGACGGCGACGGGGTGGCAAGAATCGACGTCTTCACCATCCATTACTGTCCCGACTGCGAGCGGGTCGAAGAACTGCTCCGGACGTACCGTGAGGAAGGACGGCATGAGCTGGACGTCCGTTTCCATTACCTGGACGAGCCGGGAGTTTCCGAGATCAACGCGGCGGTATGCGACGGACTCGGCCTGCCGGAGAGCAGCCGGGGGCGGGTGCCGTCCGTTTTTTCCGCCGAAGATGCGCTCTTCGATGCGGACATCACCGGCGAGAACCTGTCCGAGCTCATCGCTTCCGCCGTCGGCCGGGAACCGCCGACCGATCTTTACGCCTCCGCACTGGTGCAGGAGCGCCCTCCACGGCGCCACTGGACGCCCGCCCCCCCGCCGATGCGCCAACCCTCAGCGGGCCGCGCACTGCTGACTTTTTTCAGCAAGCATCACTGCCCCGCATGCCGCCGGGCCGAAAAGACCGTGGAGAAGGTGGTGGAAACGCTCGGAATTCCGGAACTGGATGTGCGCACGGTGTATGTGGACTATCCGGAAGTGGTCGAGGCCAACCTGGCGCACATGAAAAGACTCGGGAAGGGCGAACGGGTGGCGGTGCCTGCCCTGGTGGGGTTCAGCTCCGCCCTCGTGGCGGAGGCTATCACCGAACAGGCCGTGCAGCAGATGGCATTAGAGGCGGAAGGAAGCCCTCCGCCCGAAGCAGCGCTCGACGCGGGCGCCGCCGAACGCAGCGCCCTTGAGCGGCGCTTCCGCGAACTGACGGCCGGAGCCGTTGTCGCGGGCGGGCTGGCCGACGGGATGTTCAATCCCTGCGCCTTCACGGTCATCGTATTTTTTATCGCCTACCTCACCCACATCGGCACCACGAGGCGCCGGATTCTTGCAGCGGGCGCTACGTTCATGAGCGCCGTCTTCCTCACCTATATGGGACTCAGTGTGGGACTGCTCCGCATATTGATGGTGGGCGCCGCCCTGAGCATATGGCTCTCCTACGGACTGATGCTTCTGACTGCCATGCTGGTGCTCACGGTATCGGTTGTGAGTTTCCGCGATGCAGCAGCCATCCGGCATGGGCGCCCGGGAGGTATGTGGCTGAAACTGCCCGACGGGGCCCGCAGTTTTCTCCACCGCCGCATCAGCCGGCGCGCCCGCAGCGGTCTGACGGCCGGAGCCATGTTCGCACTGGGAGCGGTTGTGGCCGCCGTGGAGCTGCCCTGCACCGGCATGATGCTTGTACCGATCGTTGTGCTGCTTTCATGGGCGGCCCAGGTCGGCGAATTCGGACCGGCCCCCTACCTCTGGCTCGTTCTTTACAACCTGGCGTTTATATTCCCGCTGCTGGTCATCTTCGCAGCCGTTTACTGCGGTGTCACCAGCGAGCAACTGACTTCATTCTTCCGTCGCCGCCTGTTCGCCTGCAAGATCTTGCTGGGCATAGTGTTTCTTCTCCTGGCCGTGCTCCTTTTCGCGCTGCCGTTTGTCGGCCGTCAAAGAACCGCCGAACTGCTGATCGAACTCCTGTGAACATGGCGTATAAATCAATCCCCCACTGGACGAAATTCACCGCGGCCTGCCGCTACGCGAAATGCCCTGGATTACACCTCCCACAACAGAGCTTGACTTGGCGTTTTAGCTGATGTACACTTCAATCGTCTCTGAGCGAAAACCCGCTTCGGCGCGACTTCGCATGTTTTTTAGCCTTCAGTGGAGGGTGTTACGCCATGAACGAGCATGATGAAAGGCCCGCTTCAA